>JAEMSB010000476.1 GCA_016463045.1 Niveispirillum sp. | reverse complement strand
GATAGACAGTTTCTTGCGCGAGATTGGGTGGCGGGAATTCTCCCATTCCCTGCTGTATCATTTCCCCACCCTGCCCGAACGCCCCCTGTCGCCGGCTTTCGAGGCATTCCCCTGGACCAGCGATGACAAGGCCCTGGCCGCGTGGCAGCGGGGACAGACCGGATATCCCATCGTTGATGCCGGTATGCGGCAGCTCTGGGCCACAGGCTGGATGCATAACCGCGTGCGGATGATCGTGGGTTCCCTGCTGGTCAAGCACCTGCTGCTGCCCTGGCAGGCGGGGGAGGATTGGTTCTGGGACACGCTGGTCGATGCCGATCTGGCCAATAATGCCGCCGGCTGGCAATGGATCGGGGGTTGCGGGGCCGACGCCGCACCCTATTTCCGGGTCTTCAATCCCGTCCTGCAGGGACAGAAATTTGATCCCGACGGTCGTTATGTCCGCCAGTGGGTACCCGAACTGAAACATATGCCGGACAAATATATCCATGCGCCCTGGACTGCACCGCCGATGGTGCTGCGCGGGGCCGGTGTTAACCTTGGCCGTGACTATCCCGCCCCCATCATTGATCATGCGCTGGGCCGGCAGCGCGCGCTGGACGCCTTTGCCACGATGCGTGGCGGCGATCCGGCGATCCCGGCCTGAAGGAAGGAAGCCCTTATGAAAATCGCGGTTATCGGTGCCGGCATCTCGGGTCTCAGCGCTGCTTGGCTGCTGAACCGTCACGGCCATGATGTGACGGTGTTTGAACAGAACAACTATCTGGGCGGCCATTCCAACACGGTGGATGTCACGGGCAAGAACGGGGAAAATATCCCCGTCGATACCGGCTTCATCGTGTTCAACGAGGCGACATATCCCAATCTGATCGCTCTGTTCGACCATCTGGGCGTGCCCTCCATGCCCTGCACCATGAGCTTTGCTGTCAGCCTGGATCGCGGCCGTCTGGAATATTCCGGCAGCAATCTGGCCGGCATGTTCGCGCAGAAGCGCAACCTTCTGTCGCCCAGCTATCACCTGATGCTGCGCGACATCGTGCGGTTTTATCGTGAGGCGCCCAAGCTGCTGCGCGACCCTTCGGCCATCAACCAAACCTTGGGCGAATATCTGGATGCGGGCCGCTATGGCCACCGCTTCATCTATGACCATCTGCTGCCCATGGGGGCAGCCATCTGGTCGTCCACCATATCGGAGATGCTGGCCTTCCCGGCCCACAGCTTCGTGCGTTTCTTCCAGAATCATGGCCTGATGAAGATCAAGAACCGGCCGCAATGGTTCACCGTGAAGGGGGGCAGCCGTTCCTATGTGCGGGTGCTGGCCGATACACTGGCCGGACGCTTCCATACTGACCGCGCCATCATCGCCATGCGCCGCACGCCCACCGACGTCTGGCTGCGCGATACGGAGGGGCAGGAAACCCAGTTCGATCAGGTGGTGATCGGCGCCCATGCCGATCAGGCGCTGGCCATGCTGACCGACGCCGATGAACAGGAAAAGCGCGTGCTGGGCGCCTTCCGTTATCAGTTAAACCGCGCGCATCTGCACCGTGACCCGGCCCTGATGCCCAAGCGGCCAAAGGCCTGGTCGGCCTGGAACTATCTGGCCAATGGCACCCGCGACCGCAACGCCAAGGTGGCCGTCACATATTGGATGAACGAGTTGCAGGGCATTGACGAGGGCAACCCCCTGTTCGTGACCCTGAACCCGATCCAGCCGCCGCGCCCGGAATATAAGATCAAGGAATTCATCTACGACCATCCCATGTTCGACGCCGCCGCCATCCGCGCGCAGGGTGAGATGGCCCGCATCCAGGGGGTGCGCCGCACCTGGTTCTGCGGGGCCTATCTTGGCTATGGCTTCCATGAAGACGGGTTGTCGGCGGGACTGGCGGTGGCAGAGGCGCTGGGTGCCAAGCGGCCCTGGAACACTACCGACGTCTCCCCTGCCGGGCGCAATGCCAGGCCGCTGAAGCCCTTCAAGGCAGCGGCGGAGTGACGGGCATGACGGGAGAGGATGGCCAATCCCACGCGCTGTACCATTGCCGGGTGTTCCACGCCCGGTACCGGCCCTTCAGGCACGCGTTCAATTACCGCGTCTGGTCGCTGCTGCTGGATATCGACCGGCTGCATGACCTGCCAAAGCCGCTGACCCATAACCGCCCCTGCCTGCTGTCCATACAGGACCGCGACCATGGGCAGCGCGACGGGTCACACCTTCGCCCCTGGGTGGAGAGGATGCTGGCAGAAAAGGGCGTGCATCTGGACGGCGGGCGTATCCTTCTGTTCTGTTTTCCCCGCGTCCTGGGCTATGCTTTCAATCCATTGTCCGTCTATTACGGCTTTGGACCGGACGGCGCCTTGCGCGGGGTGGTGTACGAGGTGAAGAACACCTTCGGCGATCAGCATTGCTATGTGATCCCCACACCGGGCGGCCTGTTGGACCACGCGCACGCCAAGGAATTCCACGTCTCTCCCTTCTTCGATCTTGAAGGGGGCTATCGGTTCCGCCTGTCGCTGCCGGGCGACAGGATCGGCATCGATATCCGTTATGGCGATGATCAGGGTGATTTGCTGGTGGCGACCCAGACGGGTGAACGACACCCACTGACCACCAGCAGTCTGTGGGCGGCTGTCGCACGCCACCCGCTGGTCACCTTGAAAGTCATCGCCGGCATCCATTGGGAAGCGCTCAAACTGTGGCGCAAGGGCGCGCGGTTCCACCGCCGTCCCGAACCGCCCGTTCGTCTTAAGCCGCTTGCCGAACGACCCACCCGATCCATTTCAACCACCGGCCAAACAATGGTGGAACCATGACCGAACAGACCGAAAGCCATCTCCTGGGCCTGGGCCAGACGGCCATCCATTACCGCCCGTCGCGCATGATGCGGCTTCTGATCTCGCTGGCCCCCTCGATCCGGGTTGGCTCTTTGACGATTGTCCTGCCCGATGGGCGCAGCCATCGGTTCGATGGCACCGTACCCGGCCCGCATGGCGTCCTCTATGTCCGCAATGACCGGCTGGCCCGGCGCATGCTAGTGGGTGGCAAGCTGGGCTTCTGCGAAAGCTATCTGGATGGCGACTGGACCAGCCCGGATGTGCCCGCCCTGTTCGAGATGGCGCTGCTGAACGAGACGGAACTGGACCGTGCCATGAATGGCAAGGCCTGGGTCCGGGCACTGAACTTCTTGCTGCACGCGGCCAAGCCGAACAGCAAGTCAGGTTCCAAGCGCAACATCGCCTATCATTACGACCTGGGGAACAGCTTCTACGAACGCTGGCTGGACCCGTCCATGACCTATTCGGCGGCGGTCTATGCCGACCTAGACAAGCCCGAACCCCTGTACGAGGCGCAGCAGCGCAAATATGCCGCCATCGCGGCCCGCATGGATCTGCAAGCCGGTCAGCATGTGCTGGAAATCGGCTGTGGCTGGGGTGGCTTTGCCGAATATGCGGCCAAGGTTGTGGGTGCGCGCGTCACCGGCGTGACCATCAGCAAGGCGCAGCATGATTATGCTGTGGCCCGCATGGAACGGGCCGGCCTATCGCACATGGTCGATATAAGGTTGCAGGATTACCGCGACATTACCGAGCAGTTCGACCGCATCGCCAGCATCGAAATGTTTGAAGCCGTGGGCGAACGCTATTGGCCCACCTATTTCAACACGCTGCGCGATCGGTTGAAGCCGGGTGGCAAGGCATCGCTCCAGATCATCACCATCGGTGAGGATCATTTCGAGGGTTACCGCAAGGGTGCCGACGATATCCCGCGC
>JAEMSB010000475.1:2262-3788 GCA_016463045.1 Niveispirillum sp. | reverse complement strand
GGGCAGCACCCCATCCCCCACAACAGCGGCCAGGGCGGAGCATCGCAACGCCTCTTCCAGTACCCAGAGCGCGTCATCCAGGCTATCGGGCCGCACCAGGATCAGGCGGGAGGCATCCAGACCCAGGGCCGCCAGCCCCGGCCCATAGGGCATGTCGGCATGGCCCAGCGGATCGCCCTTGTCCTTGTGCCGGCACCAGAGGATGGGACCGGGTGGCAGGCCCGACAGGATGGAAGCCACGAATCCAAGCGCCCCCGCATCGGCGGGAGACGGCAGAAACTCATGCATGCCGCCCCGCACCAGCCCGCCGCCGGCCAGGGCCGCATCCAGACAGGACAGGCCCAGCGACAGGGCCGTCCGCCCCTTGGGCGGGCGCACCCGGTCCATGATGGACAGCCGCTCCCGCAGGGCGGCGATGGTGGGGATAGCATCAGTCATGGGGTTATTGTTCTTGTTTTGTTCCATTTAGCAAGTGCTGAATCCGAAGTGCTTGGTTTGTTGGTCAGTCCCCCCGCTGCTGCTGAAAGGCCTGCATGGTTGCTGTCACCCATTCCACAAAGGCCTTTACAGGCGGGCGGCGGAAATGCGGGGCAGGGGCGACCAGATGATAGGCGTCATAGATGGCCGTCTGCGGATAGGGGCGCACCAGCCGGCCCGCCGCCACATCATCGGCGGCCAGGATCGTGTCGCCCAGGGCCAGACCCTGCCCTGCCAGGGCCGAATCGATGGCATTGCCAGCATCATAGAAACGGGTGCCGCGCAGGGGCGCGGTCACCGCCACGCCCGCCGCCCGGAACCAGCAATGCCAGGGCATGTCCATCTCCTCCAGCAGCAGGTCCCCGTCCAACAGGCGGGCCGGATCGGCGGGAAGGCGTGCCGCCAGTTGCGGGGCGCAGACGGGGAAATTGACGACCACGGACAGAAGCTGGGCCTGCAACCCCGGCCAGGGGCCGCTGCCATAGCGGATGCCCAGATCGGCCCCGCCCTTGCGGAAATCGGCGGCCACGCGGGTGGCATCGACCACGACCTCCACCTCTGGATGGCGGGCGCGGAAATCGCCCAGGCGGGGGATCAGCCAGCGTTGGGCAAAGGATGGCTCCACCGACAGGATCAGGCGCGACCGCCCGGCCACGGGCGGGGCCGCACGCAACAGGCCCGTCGCCCCCTCAATCAGATCGAAGGCCGCTACGGCGGCATCACGATAGGCACGGCCCGCATCGGTCAGCATCAGGCCGCGATTATGGCGGGTGAACAGGGTACAGCCCAGCCAGGCCTCCAGATCCTTGATCTGCCGTGAGAGGGCCGGATGGGCCACGTTCAGTTCTTCTGCCGCCCGGCTCAGGCTTTCATGGCGGGCCGCCGCCTCAAAGGCGCGCAACTGGGTCAGGGGTGGCAGGCGGCGCATCGTGATCTCCGCAAGGTCAGTCGTCCACGACGGTGACCACCGTCTGGCACGGATGTAACTAAAAATTACAGCGACTGTATTTGATTGATATTCGACGTCAAGCTGGGCTTCCGCGATGATG
>JAEMSB010000475.1:1269-2252 GCA_016463045.1 Niveispirillum sp. | reverse complement strand
ACATCCCACCCCTTCGCCCAAGGATAATCGCCATGTTGCGCCGCACCTTCATCCCCGGACCGGCCAGTTGGCCCTTCGCCACGCTGTTCAGCCTTCTTTCCTGCCGTTTTTCGCCCATTTCCCCCTGCCAGCGGCATTGACAGGGGGGGTGGTTTGCGGCAGTTGAAAGGCACCCCAGTGCCGGGCGGACGGCCGCCCAATGCCTGATAGATTGCCGGGACTGATCAAGATGACCGACGTCGCCAACGCCGACGCCCCCCAGATGCCGCTGCTGTACAAGAACCCCGTCGCCGTGAGCGTGCAGCATCACGCTGATGTGAAGGTCAAGCGCAACCGCACCTTCCGCTATTGCGCCAATATCCACGCTGTTCCGGTGCTGGCCGAAGAGATGCCGCAGCTGCAGGCCCATTATCCGCTGGTGTTCGGGCCCGGACCGTCGGCCGGCGTGATGGCGCTGCTGGGCCTGCGCGCGGGCGAGAACCTGTTCATCCGCGAGGATGGCAGCTGGGCCTTCAACTCGCAGATCCCCGCCTATATCGGCCGTTATCCGTTCATCCTGGTCGAGATGCCGGAAGACAAGCGCCTGGTCCTGATCATGGAAGAGGATGAGGAAATCCTGGTCCGTGGTGAGGGTTCCGAGGGTGACCTGCCGCTGTTCAAGGACGGCAAGGGCACCAAGGAAGGTGAAGACATCCTGAATTATTGCGTGGCCTTCAACCAGTCGGCCCGCCAGACGCAGCTGTTCTGCGAAGAGGTGGAGAAGCTGGGCCTGCTGGTCGATCAGCGCGCCGAGGTGGTGACCCCGGAAGGCAAGCAGCTGTCGCTTTCCGGTTTCCGCGTCATCGACGAGCAGAAGTTCAATGAGCTGCCGGACGAGACCTTCCTGGAATGGCGCAAGCGCAACTGGATCGGTCTGGTCTATGCCCACTTCGTGTCGCTGGGCCGTTGGCAGAACCTGATCGACCGCCTGCCCTAGGGCGTCT
>JAEMSB010000475.1:0-1259 GCA_016463045.1 Niveispirillum sp. | reverse complement strand
CTGGCCGGGGCAACAGGTCCGGGGCAACAGCGGCGGTGGCCACAATGAATCTTGAACTTCGCACTTTCTCCATCCGCGATGCCGCCGTCGAAGAGGATGAGCAGCGGATTGCCAGCTTCCTGCGGACGGTGGAGGTGGAGCGGATCGACACAGCCTATGCCGATGCCGGATGGCGCGTCCTGGTCCATTACCGCGACCTGCGCCGGCGGGAGGAGCAGGCCCAGATCGAATCGGCCATCCAGGCGGCCCTCAATGGCTGGCGCGGCGATGTCGCCCGGTCACAGGGTATCAGCCGCGACGAGGTGTTGAGCAACAACCTGCTGGCTGAGGTCGCCCGCTTCGCCCCCACGACAGAGGTGGAACTGTCCGTCATCGCCTCCAGCCTGGGCGAAAGCAGCCATAAGCACGGGGCGGCCATCGTCGCCGTCGTCCGCCAGACGATGGAAGAGCTGACGGGGTAACCTTTCCCCGCAAGCACCGCCCAACAAAAAAGGCCGCCCAATTGGGCGGCCTTTTCCGTTGGGATCAATGATCCGATCAGACATCCAGCAGGATGCGTTCCGGATTCTCGATGCATTCCTTGACGCGCACCAGGAAGGTCACGGCCTCGCGGCCATCAATGATGCGGTGGTCATAGGAGAGCGCCAGATACATCATCGGGCGCACTTCGACCTTGCCGTTGACCACGACAGCGCGATCCATGGTCTTGTGCATGCCCAGGATGCCGGACTGCGGCGTGTTCAGGATCGGGGTCGACATCAGCGAGCCATAGACACCACCATTGGAGATGGTGAAGGTGCCGCCCGACAGGTCTTCCATCGACAGCTTGCCGTCGCGGGCCTTCTTGCCCAGTTCGCCGATGGTCTTTTCCACGCCGGCAAAGGACAGCTTGTCGGCGTCACGGACGACCGGAACCACCAGACCCTGCGGCGTGCCGACGGCGACACCGATGTCGTAATAGTTCTTGTAGACCAGATCGGTGCCGTCGATCTCGGCGTTGACCGCGGGCAGTTCCTTCAGGGCGACCAGGCAGGCCTTCACGAAGAAGGACATGAAGCCCAGCTTCACGCCGTGCTTCTTCTCAAAGGCGTCCTTCAGCTGGTTGCGCATGGCGATCACGTTCGTCATGTCCACCTCGTTGAAGGTGGTCAGCATGGCGGCAGTGTTCTGCGCTTCCTTCAGACGCTCGGCGATGCGCTGACGCAGGCGGGTCATGCGGACCCGCTCCTCGCGGTCGGCCTTGGCGCGCGGACCCGACG
>JAEMSB010000051.1:7809-14132 GCA_016463045.1 Niveispirillum sp. | reverse complement strand
GCCCAGGTCGCGGCCCAGCATGGCGCCCAGCTGGCTTTCACCTACCAGGGCGACGCACTGCTGAAGCGCGTGAAGCCGCTGGCCGATCAGGTTGGTTCCGATATCCTGCTGCCCTGTGACGTGACGGATGAGGCCAGCATCGACGCGGCCTTCGAAACGATCAAGGAAAAGTGGGGCGGCCTGGATTTCGTGGTGCATGCCATCGCCTTTTCCGACAAGAACGAGCTGGACGGGCTGTACCTCAATACCACGCGCGGCAACTTCCTGAAGAGCCTGGATATTTCCTGCTACTCCTTCACCGCCGTGGCCCAGCGCGCGGTTCCGCTGATGAAGGAAGGCGGCAGCCTGCTGACCCTGTCCTATTACGGGGCGGAAAAGGTGATGCCGCATTATAATGTCATGGGCGTGGCCAAGGCGGCGCTGGAAGCCAGCGTCAAGTATCTGGCAAACGACCTGGGCCCGCAGGGCATCCGCGTCAATTCCATCTCCGCCGGCCCGATCAAGACGCTGGCCGCCAGCGGCATCGGCGATTTCCGCTATATCCTGAAATGGAACGAGTTGAACGCGCCTCTGCGCCGCAACGTCACCATCAATGAGGTCGGCAATGCCGGCCTGTTCCTGCTGTCCGATCTGGGCAGCGGCGTGACGGGTGAGAACCTGCATGTCGATAGCGGCTATCACACCGTCGGCATGGTGCAGGTAGATGCCGCCGTGGAGACGGGCAAGCTGCTGGCCGGCATGGGCGAGGGCTGATTTCAAAATGGCGGGCAACAGCTTCGGTACCCTGTTCCGGTTCACCACCTTCGGCGAAAGCCATGGCCCGGCCATCGGCTGCATCGTGGATGGGGTGCCGTCGCGCCTGCCCCTGGATGAGGCGTTCATCCAGGCCTTCCTGGACAAGCGCAAGCCCGGCCAGAGCAAATATGTCACGCAGCGGCGCGAGCCGGACAGCGTGCAGATCAAGTCTGGCGTGTTCGAGGGACTGACCACGGGCACGCCCATCATGCTGTTCATCGAGAACGAGGATCAGCGGTCCAAGGATTACGGGGACATCAAGGACAAGTTCCGCCCCGGCCATGCCGACTTCACCTATGATGCCAAATACGGCATCCGCGATTATCGCGGCGGCGGCCGTTCGTCCGCCCGCGAAACGGCCAGCCGCGTGGCTGCCGGTGCCGTTGCCCGCCGCGTGCTGGAAACCGCGCCCGGTGGCGGGATCAGTATCCGCGCCGCCATGGTGCAGATGGGACCGCACAAGGTGGACCGGTCCCGCTGGGACTGGGCACAGGTCGACCAAAACCCGTTCTTCTGTCCCGATCCCGTGATGGCTGAACAATGGGCCGAATATCTGGACGGCATCCGAAAGGCCGGGTCGTCGGTCGGTGCGGTGATCGAGGTCGTGGCCAGCGGCGTGCCCGCCGGCTGGGGCGAGCCGATCTATGACAAGCTGGACAGCGATCTGGCCCAGGCCATGATGACCATCAATGCCGTCAAGGGCGTGGAAATCGGCGCCGGGTTCGACGCCGCCTCCCTGACCGGTGAGGAAAACGCCGATCAGATGCGGGTCGGCGCGGATGGCAAGCCGCATTTCCTGTCCAACCATGCCGGCGGCATTCTGGGCGGCATCTCCACGGGCCAGGATATCGTGGTTCGTTTCGCTGTCAAACCGACCTCCTCCATCCTGACCCCGCGTCAGACGGTGGATCGTTTCGGTAACGAAGCGGACATCCTGACCAAGGGCCGCCACGATCCCTGCGTCGGCATCCGCGCCGTACCGGTGGGTGAGGCCATGATGGCGACTGTCCTGGCCGACCATTTCCTGCGCGCCCGCGCCCTGGGGCAATGACCATGCCGCACCTGACCCAAGACCAGATCGACGCCTATCACCGGGACGGGTTCCTGGTGCTGCCGGACTTTGCCAGCGATACCGCCTGTGACGCGCTGATGGCGCAGGCGGGGCGGCTGGTCGATGGGTTCGATGCCGACGCGCATGCCTCCGTCTTCTCCACCGTGAACCAGCAGAAGACGTCTGACGATTATTTCATGTCGTCGGGCAACCAGATTCGCTTCTTCTTTGAGGAGGAGGCGTTTGATGCGGCGGGCCGTCTGCGTCAGGAAAAGCATCTGTCGATCAACAAGATCGGCCATGCCATGCATGACCGCGACCCCGTCTTCGACGGCTTTTCCCGCGATGCCCGCCTGGGCGCGATTGCCGGCGATATCGGCATCGAAAAACCCCTGTTGATGCAGTCCATGTATATCTTCAAGCAGCCGCATATCGGCGGTGAGGTCGTGTGCCATCAGGACAGCACCTTCCTTTATACCGACCCGATGAGCGTGGTTGGCTTCTGGTTCGCGGTCCAGGACGCGACCCTGGATAATGGCTGCATGTGGGCCCTGCCCGGCGGGCACAAAGATGGGCTGAAAAAGCGCTTCAACCGCAACGCCGATGGCGGCGTGACGATGGAGGTGCTGGACGCGAGCCCCTGGCCCGACTGCACACCCGAAAACGGCTATGTCCCGCTGCCGGCCAAGCGCGGTACATTGATCCTGCTGCACGGCCTGCTGCCGCATTTGTCGGGGCCGAACCGTTCCGACCGCTCACGCCATGCGTATACGATCCATGTGGTCGATGGCGCCTGCGACTACCCGGCCAGCAACTGGCTGCAACGCCCCGCCTACGACCCGGCACGCGGCTTCGCCTGATCCTTCCCGCTTTCGACAGGGGGCGGCACAGCCCCCTTGACTCGCACCCAAATATGTAACCTATTGGTTACCTATGAGGGATGATCTGTACCAGCTTGACGAGGCGGCAACCGATGCGGTGTTCCAGGCTTTGGCCAGCCGGGAACGGCGGCGGCTGCTTGACCTGATCCGGGGCAATCCCGGCTGCATCGTGGCCGACCTTCTGTCCGCGTTCGAGATGAGCCGGATTGGCGTGCTGAAACATCTGCGCGTCCTGGAAGAGGCGGATCTGGTCGTGTCGGAGAAGGCGGGGCGGGAACGGCGGCTTTACGTCAACACCCTGCCGCTGCGCGCCATCCACCGCCGCTGGTCGGATGAGTTTGATGATTTCTGGGCCGGCAAACTGCTGGACCTGAAGGACAAGATCGAAGCGGGCTCATGACAGGGGGAGATATCATGGGGGATGAGAACAAGAAGGTATTCCGCACCAAGATCAAAGGCTCGGTAGAGGCCATCTGGCGGGAGCTGACCAAGACCGACAGTCCGCAGCAGGCGGTATTCAACGCCCTGATGGTCAATACCGGCTTTCACACCGGTGCGGCGGTACAGATGCGCACCGCCGACCGCCGCCGCACCCTGGTGGTGGGGGAGGTGCTGGAATTCGACCCGCCCCGCCGCTTTGCCCACACCTTCCGCTTCACACAGTTCGACGATGCCCCCTGCACCGTCATCTATGAACTGTTCCCACAAGCCGACGGCGTCGTGGAGGTCACCTTGACCGTGGAGAACATTCCCCACGGCACCCGTACGGCCAAGGAAATGGATCAGGGCGGCACCAACATCCTGGCCAACCTGAAATCCGTGGTGGAGACGGGCACGGTCCCCTTCGGCACGCGGGTGATGTACGCGATGTTCGGCGTGATGGGCTTCGTCCTGCCAAAGCGCACCCTGGCGGAAAACTGGCCCTTGCAGGACCGTGACGCCGGCTGAAACCCCAATAACAACCAAAGACAGGGAGAAAGACATGACCATGCGCAACTGGCTGGCCACCATCGGCCTGATCCTCGCCATGCTGATGGGCCACGCCCCGGCACAGGCGGCGGATGCCGACCCGTTTGCCGATATCGCCGGCATGGTCGGCAAAAGCTGGCGCGGTGAAGGCACCGGCACTGATGGCAAGCCGATGGTGGATCAGTCGCGCTGGGAATGGGCGCTGGGCGGCAAGGCGGTGCGCATCACCCACATTCTGCGCGACCTGTCCTATGGCGGGGAAACGCTGGTCTTTTGGGACAAGCCGCGCAAGACCATGATCTATCACTATTTCACGACCGCCGGTTTCCACACCCAGGGCGTGATGCGCGCCGATGGGCCGGGCAAGCTGGTGGCCGAGGAAGATGTGGCCGGCCACCCCAAGATCAGCAAGGTACGCTCCACCCTGACCCTGAAGGATGGCATCCTGACCAATCAGGCGGAGTTCCTGTCCGACGGAAAATGGACGCCGGGCCACACCATCACCTATCGCGAGGCGGCGACGGCGGAGTTGCCGCCCTTCCCCAAGACCCGGTAATGGGCCCTCACCGGACGTAGGTCATGTCGAGCCGAAGGCGAGCCATGACAGATATGGATTGAAAGCCTTTTCCATCAGGGCGAGGCCCGCGCCTCGACCTGACCTACGCCACTCACGCTTACCGGCTGTCGAGCTTCAACTCGATCCGCCGGTTGAGCGCCAGGGACGCCGGGCTGTTGCCCGGCTCCAGCGGCTGGAACTCGCCAAAGCCAGTGGCGGCCAGCCGTTCCGGCGGCACCCCCATCTGGACCAGGAAGTTCACGACGGAGATGGCGCGCGCCGTCGACAGTTCCCAATTGCTGGCCCAGCGCCCAGATTTAACCGGCACCATATCGGTGTGCCCATCGACGCGCAGGATCCAGTTGATCTCCGGCGGCATCTGCGCCGCCAGTTCCATCAGGGTTTTGGCCAACCGGCCCAACTGCACCTGCCCCGCTTCGCCCAACTCTGCCGAGCCGCTGTCGAACAACACTTCCGACTGGAACACGAACCGGTCGCCCACGATGCGTACATCATCGCGGTTGCCCAGGATCTCCCGCAGACGGCCAAAGAATTCAGACCGGAACCGTGCCAGTTCCGCCACCTTGCCGGCCAGGGCGGCATTCAGGCGCTTGCCCAACTCGGCAATCTGCACCTCCTGTTCTTTGGCTTTCGCTTCCGACGCATCCAGGCTGGTCACCAGCTGTTGCAGCTGGGCACGCAGGGCAGCAATCTGCTGGTTCAGCAGCGCCACCTCGTTGCGGGCCGCCGCACTGATCTTGCGTTCTTCCTCCAGGTCCCTGGTCAGGCCGGCGACCCGTTCATCTGCCGTGGCCGCCGCATCCGCCGTCCCGCCCATGGCATCAAGACGGGCCTGCAGCGCCTCCTTCTCCGCTAGGGTCGCACGCAGCCGGTCGGTCAGTTGCCCAAAATCGGCCTGCATGCGGGCGTTGCTGTCGCGTTCAAGCGCAAGAGCATCGGCCAGCTGTGCCACCCGGCTTTGCAGATCGGCCAGTTGCCGGTCGCGGCCCTGCAAGGCGCTGGTCAGATAGAACTGGCCCAGCACGAACACCATCAACAGGAAGATGACGACCATGGTCAGGCTGGACAGCGCGTCCACCCAGCCGGGCCAGATGTCCACCTGTTCCCCGCGTGACCCGCGTCGCCGGACATAGGCCATGGATCAGCGCTCCGTATCGCCCAGTGCCGCCACCGTCCGGGCGAGGATCTTGATCTCGCTGCGCAATTCCTGGGTGGACTGGATGCGCCCCTGTGTCGTCTCCTCCAGCAGGCGAGCGGTGTAAATCTCCAGATTGCGGATATGGGCGCGCGTCGCCTCGTCAAGGCCCAGGCCGCCGCCATTCGACAGGCTCTCGGCCAGACGCAGCATCACCTGCTGCTCGGTCCGCATCTGGTCGGTCAGGGCGGCAATGCGTTCCGTCAGTTGCACCAGTTGCTGGTTCTGGAGCTTCCGCCCCTCCTCCGCCCCGGCCATGGTGAATTGCAGCCGTTCGATATTCTCCGCCGTCTGTTCCAGCAGGGCCTGGATATAGACGGGAACCGACGCACCCCCACCGGACCCACCACCCGCTTCCACATCGCCCAGCGCCCCGCTGGACAGCCGCGTGATGCCGGCCAGCCAATCCTCCAGCTCCGTATAGAACCGGTTCTGCGCCTGCCCCGCCTGTAATTCCAGGAAGCCCAGCACCAGCGATCCCGCCAACCCGAACAGGGAGGAGGAGAAGGCCATGCCCATCCCCGACAGGGGCGCCGACAGGCCCGCCTGCAAGTTACCGAACACACCCGCCACATCGGCATTATCGAAACTGAGGCCGGAAATCACGGTGCCGATGGAGGAGACGGTCTGCAAAAGGCCCCAGAAGGTGCCCAGCAATCCTAAGAAGATCAGCAGCCCGATCAGGTACTTGGAAATCTCGCGCCCTTCATCCAGGCGCGTGCCGACCCCGTCCAGCAGCGACCGGCTGGCCACCGTCGACAGGGTGAAGCGTCCGCCCTGGCGTTCACCCAGCATGCGGGCCATGGGGGCCAGCAGCCGGGGCTGGGCATCCGGCGTGCGGCTGGCCGCAAACGC
>JAEMSB010000051.1:7224-7799 GCA_016463045.1 Niveispirillum sp. | reverse complement strand
CTCTACCTCCGGCCCCAACGTCGTGACCTGCCGGAAGATGAACCAGATCCCCAGCAGCAGGGTGAACAGGATCAGTCCATTCAGAGCCGGATTGGCCAGAAACGCCTGGATCAGGGAGGGCAGCAGGACCGCCGCAATCAATGCCACGGCCAGGGTGAACAGCGCCATGCGCATCAGGAACCGGCGTGGCCGGCTGGCCGGCGGTTCCATGGCGGGCGGACGCTCGGGCGGGGCGGCAGGCGTGCGACGGTCAGCGGAAAGCGTCATGGGCGGATCACCAGATCAACACGATCAGGGGGCGTTGCCGGGGCCGCAGTACCCGCCGCCATCGATACGGCCTCGGCGAAAACCAGCAGGCGCAGCGGATCAAGGCCAAGCTGCACCAGCCGGTCCCGCAGGGCGCGGGCGCGCAGCAGGGCGATGCGCCGTGCCTCCGCGGGGCGGGTGGTCTGGCTGCTGGCATAGGCGCGAAGCTCAAGCCGCTCCGCCGGATGGGCCTTCAGTCGCGCCACGATATCGGCCAACACGGCATCGGTCCCCGATGGCAGGATTTCCGCCCCCGGTGGGTAAAGCAG
>JAEMSB010000051.1:0-7214 GCA_016463045.1 Niveispirillum sp. | reverse complement strand
GGATGGCGGCAGTTCCGAAACCGGTGCTGCGGGGATGTCGCCCTGATCCGGCACGCCGGGCGTCGGCGGCAGCGTCAGGTCGGGGGTCGCCGGCACCGTGATGGGGGCACGCGCAGCGGCGGGCGGCGGGTTGGCCGGCAATGGCCCGATACTGTTCTGCGCCATGGCGCCGGACAGGGGTGCCAGTGCCAGAAGCAGCGACAGGGTCGAAAGGGGGGGAATGCGCGTCATCATGCCGGCCAGGAAAGCGGAGGATTATGGCTGCGCCATGTCACAGGCACCACAGCAACCGGCAGAACGATAGCGGACGAAAGCGGCCCCGGCCACCCTTGATAAGGTCATTCGCCTCTGGATGGCGACGCAGGCGGGGGCGGCGGTGATGCGGCATGGGCGGGCGCCACCTGCTTCACCAACCCGCCGGCCAGGTCCATCAACCGGTCGGCGGGCGCTCCGTCCTTGATGGCCTGATGCAGGGCCACAAGGTCCCCCGCCATGGACAGCTTATGCTGTTCCACACGCTGATCGGCCCTGGCCCGGGCAATGGCCTCATTGGCGGCGGCGGTATCGGCGGCGCCGCCCTTGAACATGGCCTGCACGGTTTCCACCAGCCTTTGCAGCACGGAATTCACCATGTTTGCTGAATAACCACCCAGCAGGGCCAGGAGCGGCTTGCCCAGGGTGGCGGTGCTGCCGCCCATGGGATTACCCTGGGCGTCCAGCGTTTCCGGCCCGCCCAGCGGCACCAGCTGCGAGATCAGCAGGCCCGCGATGATGCCCAGCACGATGCGAATCCAATAGGAACTGTCCAGTCTGGGGTCATAGGTCCCCGCCTGGATGAACCAGTACGCCGTGGACAGGGCATTGAAACAGGCCCCCAGCCCCGCCGCACTCATCAGGAAGATCAGCACATGCAGCAGATGTTCGGAATCAATGGTGTAGATATCCTGCCGGATGGTGGTGGCGTTGATATGCTCCGACAGGCTGGCCATGATGAAACAGGCCAGGAAGAAAATGGCCGCCAGCAGCAACCGCCGGATATTCGGCAGGGGACCGAAGCTGGACCAGAATCGCCCCGCAAACGGGTCATCGGCCAACAGGCGGATGGTACGCGGACTGGCCGGCGCCACCAGCGACGCCAGCTGATTATGCAGTTTCGCCAGATCGGCCAGCGGCGGCGGTGCGTCCCCATCCAGAATCGACAGCCGGGCGATCACATCCGCCGGCATCGACGTTCCATTCCCCAGGACATAGCGGACCATCGCATCCACTTCCCGGCGCAATGACACCCCGATATCCGCCGCCGAGGCGCCTGCCGAACCAGCCATATCCTCGCCACTCATCATTACCCCCATTCAGTGATAGGGTAATTTATCTGTTTAGTTGAATATCTGGAAGATGCGGGTACGGCACTCGATCTATGAGCGCAGCAAAAAGGGCGATGGAAGGCCTCCATCGCCCTTTCTCAGCTCTTAAAACGAACCCCGACTATCAGGGGATCTGCGTTTCAACACCAGTCTGGTTGCGCGGTGGCGGGGGGGCTTCCCGCTCACGCCGTGCTTCCTCCTGTGCCTGACGACGCTGCTCCTGCATACGGCGGGCATTCTCTTCGGCAGCTTGGCGGCGATCATCGTCGGCCTGACGGCGCTGATCTTCCATCCGACGTGCATTTTCTTCGGCAGCCTGACGGCGGGCATCTTCCGCCTGACGACGTGCATCGCTCTCGGCCTGACGCCGCTGTTCCTCCATTTGGCGCGCACCCTCCTCGGCGGCCCGACGACGATCATCATCCGCCTGACGGCGTGCGTCGCCTTCAGCCTGCCGCCGCTGTTCCTCTGCCCGGCGGCGTTGTTCTTCCAGACGGCGGCCTGCATCCTCGGCCTCGCGGCGGCGGTCATCGTCGCGGCCACGCACTTCCTCCTGTGCCCGGCGGCGCTGATCTTCCAGGCGGCGGGCGGCGTCTTCGGCATCCCGGCGGCGGCGCATGTCGTCATCAGACGGGCGCGGCGGCGGCTGCATGATGGGCGGCCGTTCGTAGCGGCGGCGTTCATCCTCGGCCCGGCGGCGTTCCTCTTCCGCACGACGGCGGGCATCCTCCGCCCGGCGACGATCCTGCTCGGCGAGGGCCCGATCCCGGTCACGCTCCCAATTCCAACGTGCCCGGTCACGTTCCCACTCACGACGACGGCGCTCATGCTCCCAATAGAGTTCACGGCGGCGCTGTTCCCACAGATAGGCATCCCACCGGGCCCGGTCGCGCTCCAGCTCCCAGATCATCCGGTCATAGTCGGGATCGCGGTAGGTTTCCTCATAATAGCCACCGCCGGAGCCGCCAGCACCGCTATCGCTCCAGATGATGGCGCCCGCCGATCCGCCCCCGCTGCCTCGCACCGCCGGAAGGGTGGCGGGTGTGCTGACCATCAGGGACAGCAGTTCCTTGCGTTCATCAGGGGTCAGGGCGCGGGCCGGGGTGTTGGTGGCCGGGTCACCGGCGCAGACGCGGCGGAATTCCTCCACACGCGGGCTGGACAGCGGAACGTTGGGCCAGATGTCCGGGGCCAGGGACGATAGTTCCAGGACCAGCCGCAGCTGTTCTGCCGCCTCATCCGCCGTCAGGGCGCGGCCCGGAATCCCGGCATCGGGATTGCCCATGCAGACCAGGCGCAGTTCCGATAGGCGCCAGGAACCGGCGGCAATCTGGCGGTTGCGCACCTCCCCTTCCTTTATGGCAGGATCGGCGGCACAGGCACCAAGCCCCAGCAACAGGGCAGCGGCGAACGAAACAGGCAGAAAACGGCTTCGCATGATTATTGGCCCCGGAAGGCAGTCACCGGCGCCATCCGCCGGCTACCCCATTTGGCGTGCCACGAATGGCGGAATTGAGACGGAACAGCAGCGTTTCCGGGACGGCACCGAAAAATCACGGATTGAGCCAGTAAAGCCCCAGATATACAGCTTCCATCAGCAACAGAACGGCCCCCGCGACCCGCAGAACCTGCGGGTTGCGCTGCCATGGATAGGCCCGGTAGGAGCGCTGTTCATCCAGGTAACGGTCATGCCCTGCCCGCATGCGGCGTTCGATATGCCGGGCCTGCCATTGCGGTGCAAACAGCAAGACAAGGGCCGTCATCGTCGGCGCGATCAGCAGAATCAGGTGGGTGTCCATGATCTCTCCCCGGCTGGTACCAACAGGTTAAGGCACCAGCCGTCATTCCAGCAATCAGATACCGCCGCCCATCTGCTGCTGTTCACGGCGGAACGGGTGGGCCGGATAGACGCCTAGGAACTTCACCTCACTGGCGAAGAAGCCCAGCTCCTCCATGGCCAGCCGCAGGGAGCGTTCTTCCGGATGGCCTTCAACGTCGATGTAGAACTGCGCCGCCGTGAAACGGCCATCCACCAGATAGCTTTCCAGCTTGGTGATGTTCACGCCATTGGTCGCAAACCCGCCCAGCGCCTTGTAGAGCGCCGCCGGACGTGACCGGACGCGGAAGACAAAGGTGGTGACGCTGTCGGTACCGCGTTCCGGCACGCTGGGTTCCCGCGCCAGGATCAGGAAGCGGGTGGTGTTGTGGGTCGCATCCTCGATCCCCTTGGCTAGCACCTGCAAACCATAGATCTCGGCGGCCAGATCAGACGAGATGGCCCCCTTGGTCGGGTCGTTCCAGCGGGCCACATCGGCAGCCGCACCCGCCGTATCGGCGTTATTCACGGGCTTCAGGCCACGTTCGCGCAGGTAATTGCGGCACTGGGACAGGGCCTGGATATGGGAATGGACCTCGGTTAGCCCCTCCATCGTCGCACCCTGCGGTGCGACCAGGCAGTGGACCACGCGCTGGTAATGCTCACCAATGATATGCAGCCCGCCATGCGGCAGCAGGTGGTGGATATCGGCGACGCGGCCCGCGACCGAATTCTCCACCGGGATCATGGCCAGCTTGGCCTTACCCTCATGCACCGCGGCAAACGCATCCTCAAACGAGGCGCAGGGCAGCGTGACCATGTCGGGAAATACGCTGCGGCAGGCCAGGTCGGAATTGGCACCGGGTGCGCCCTGATAGGCGATGGTGGAGGCGGGCATGAGGGGCTCTGTCTGTCGATGAGGCGATGGGCGGGATGCCGTGGATCACGGCGTGGGCGATGGGGCCAGCATATGGCGGGCGCGGTCAAGGTCTTCGATGGTATCCACCCCCAGCGGCACGATGTCCACCCGTGCCAGCGCGATGGTCATGCCATTGGCCAGGGCACGCAGCTGCTCCAGCTTTTCGCGCTGCTCCAACTGTGCCGGGGCCAAGGAGACGAACCGTTCCAGCGCGGCGCGGCGATAGGCATAGAGCCCGATATGGTGGAACAAGGGCCCATCGCCCCAGGGGGCGGTGGCGCGGGTGAAATAGAGCGCGCGTCCCGTATCGGCACCCGGCGGCATTTCCACCACCGCCTTCACCACATTGGGATTCGTGCGCTCTGCGGCCTCGGTAATCACCGCACCCAGCGTGGCGATATCCACGCCGGGGTCGGACAGGGGGCCGAACACGGCGCGGATAGCGGCTGGGTCAATGGTGGGCAGGTCGCCCTGCACATTGACGATGGCATCGTACTTCCCCTCCGGATCGATGCGGCGCACCGCCTCCCACACCCGGTCCGATCCTGATGGATGGTCCGGGTCGGTCAGGACAGCGGTGCCACCGGCCTGGATCACGGCATCGACGATGGCCTGTTCCGCCGCCGCGACAATCACGGGGCCGATCCCCGCCTCCATGGCGCGGCGCCAGACATGCACGATCATCGGCGCGCCATGGATGTCGGCCAGCGGCTTGTCCGGCAGGCGTGTGGAGCCAAGGCGGGCGGGGATCACCACCAGTGGGTGAGCCAACGGAGCGGCGGTCAGGGGACGGTTTGGATCGGTCATGGTTTTCCCGTGCGACATTTGGTCCGCCGGGTCAAGGCGGAAAGCCATGTGCGTTCTTGCATCCTTACGCTAAGTATCGCGCATGGATTCACGTCAAGGCGGGCATGGACGTGCCCGCTTCTTGGCGTTATTGTGCCCGCGCTTGGCGAACCCAAGGGATTAGGACTGATGGCGAGCAGCACCTTCAATAAGATTTTCATGGCGATCCTGACGGCGACGTTGATCGCTCTCCTGGCGGGTTTCGTCTCCAAGAAGCTTGTTCACCCGAACTTCCCGGCCGAACGCGCCTATAAGGTGGAAGTGCCGGAGACCGAGACCGCCGCCGCCGACGCGCCCGCCGCTCCGGCAGAGCCGGACCCGGTGACGCCGCTTCTGGCCGCTGCCGATCCGGCTGCCGGTCAGAAGCTGGTCAAGGCCTGCGCGGCCTGCCACAGCTTCGAAAAGGGCGGCGCCAACAAGGTGGGCCCGAACCTGTGGGGTATTGTGGGCAACAAGCATGCCCATGCCGAAGGCTTCGCCTATTCCGACGCCATGAAGGCGCAGGAAGGCCCCTGGGACTATGAGCACCTGAACAAGTTCCTGGCGAACCCCAAGGCGACCATTCCAGGCACGAAGATGAACTACGCCGGCATGAAGAAGGTCGAAGATCGCGCCGCGCTCATTGCTTATCTGCGCACGCTGGCCGATACCCCGGTGCCGCTGCCTTAATCGGCACGTTACCCGGAACATGGTATGAAGGGGCGGCAGCAATGCCGCCCCTTTTCCTTTTCACGGGCAAAACCGTTTATTCCGGAGTCGTCTGATATGTCTGCCGTTCCCGATTTCCTGGTCGATCTTGCCCTGCGTTGCGCCGATGCGGCGGGTGCCGTGGCCCGCCGCCATTACCGCACGCGGGTGGATGTCGACGTGAAGGCCGACACGTCCCCGGTCACCATCGCCGACCGCGAGGTGGAAAGCGCCATCCGGGCCATCCTGACCGCTGAGCGGCCCGATGACGGCATCCTGGGTGAGGAACATGGCAGCCAGGATCTGAATGCCGAATATGTCTGGGTCATCGACCCGATCGACGGCACCAAATCCTTCATCACGGGCCGCCCGCTTTTCACGACCCTGATCGCCCTGCTGCACCGGGGTGTGCCCGTTCTGGGCATCATCGACCAGCCAGTGATCGGCGACCGCTGGCTGGGCATTGCCGGTCGTCCCACCACATTGAATGGCGCGCCCATCACGACGCGGCCCTGCGCCGATATCGCGATGGCGACACAGGCCGCCACCATGCCCTTCCATCAGGTCGAATTCGCCATGACCCAGGCGTCGAGCCGCTACATGGTCTGGGGCGGCGATGCCTATGCGTTTGGCCTGCTGGCCGGCGGTTTCATCGACCTGATGGTGGAGGCGGGGCTGCAACCCTATGACTGGGCTGCACTGGTCGCCGTGATCGAGGGGGCCGGTGGCCTGATCACCGATTGGGAAGGGCAGCCGCTGCGCCTGGGCTGTAACGGCAATGTAGTCGCCGCCGGCGATCCCGCCCTGCATGCGCAGGTCCTGACCATGTTCCGGGACCGTCGATAAACCCGAATCAGCCCTCAATGGGGGCCAGCGCCACCCGGCTGGCGGGCAGGCGCACGGTAACGGTGGTGCCGACCGCCGGGGTGCTTTGCATGGTCAGCGAACCGCCATGCGCCTCGGCATAGCCGCGGGCCAGCGGCAGGCCCAGCCCGGCCCCAGGCTGGCGCCGGTTATGCCCGCCTTCCACCTGGGAAAAGGGTTCCAGGGCAATGCGCATGGCATCCACATTCATGCCGATGCCGTGATCGGCAACCTCGATCAGCACATCGCCCGTAGGCCCATCCAGCCGTACGATGACGGCGACCGGCTGGCCTGCTTCCGAGAATCGGATGGCATTGCCCAGAAGATTGACCACGATCTGCTTTAGCCGCACCTCGTCGGCCAGGACACGCAGCCCCTGGGGTGAGACGTCCAGCTTGACCGGCACGCCCCGTTCCGCCGCCTTCTGCCGCAGCAGGCGCTCGCACCGGTCGATCAACGGGGCAATATCGACCCAGCCTTCACGCAGTTCCAACGTCCCTGCGTCCATGCGCGCAATATCCAGCAGGTCATTGACCAGCCGCAGCAGATGCAGCCCGCCCTCATGAATATCGACCGCATATTCCTTGTATTGCGGCGCGCCCAGGTTGCCCAGCAGTTCGTCCCGCAATATTTCCGAGAAACCGATGATAGCGTTCAGCGGGGTGCGCAGCTCATGGCTGATATTGGCCAGGAACTGACCCTTGGCGCGGTCAGCCAC
>JAEMSB010000050.1 GCA_016463045.1 Niveispirillum sp. | reverse complement strand
GACGATCTTTTCCGTCTCGATATCGACCAGCTCCGCGCCCTTCTCCGCCGTCGCACCCACGGCCAGATGCCAGGCAGCGACGGTGCCTTCCGACATTTCGATGCCCCATTTGGGCAGGGTGATCGGGTGGATATCAGCCATCGGCCAGCACCTTGCGAACAGCGGCCTCGATCTGCGCGGGGCCGGGGACATAGGCGCGTTCCAGCTCGCGGGCGAACGGAACGGGCGTGTGGGGGGCGGTGACGATCTGGATCGGCGCCTTCAGGTCGCGGAAGCCCTTCTGCGCCACGATGGCAGCAATGTCGGACGCCACCGAACAGCGCGGCGGGCTTTCATCCACCACCACCAGCCGACCCGTGTTCGACACGCTTTCCAGGATCGTTTCCTCGTCCAGCGGGCTGGTGGTACGCGGGTCGATCAGGTCGCAGGTAATACCCTCGGCATTCAGCTTTTCCAGCGCCTTTTCGGCAAAGGGCACCATGCGGCCAAGGGCCACGATGGTGGCATGCTCGCCCTCCCGCACCAGGGCCGCTTCGCCGAACGGGATCATGTAATCGCCGTCCGGGACCTCACCCTTGCGGCTGTACAGCGCCTTATGTTCGAAGAACACCACCGGATCATCATCGCGGATGGCGGTCAGCAGCAGGCCCTTGGCGTCATAGGGATTGGACGGCACCACTACCTTCAACCCTGGCACCGCCGTCATGAAGGGATATATCGTCTGCGAATGCTGGGCGGCACAGTTCATGCCGGCGCCGAACGACATGCGGATGACCAGCGGCGTGCGCGCCTTGCCCCCGAACATGTAGCGGAACTTGGCGGCCTGATTAAAAATCTGGTCCATGGCCACGCCGACAAAATCGGCAAACATCAGTTCCGCCACGGGCCGCAGGCCCGCCAGTGCCGCACCATTGGCAGCGCCGATAATGCAGCTTTCGGAAATTGGCGTGTCGATCACGCGGCCATCGCCAAATTTGTGGATCAGGCCCTTGGTCACGCCGAAAATCCCGCCGGCGGCGTCGCGCTGACCCGATGTGCCGCCGGCCCCGCCGGACACATCCTCGCCCAGGACGATGACGCGGGGGTCGCGGGCCATTTCAAGATGCAGGGCCTCGTTCAGGGCCTCGCGCAGGGTGATGACGGGCATCGAACCTCTCCCGCTCAATAGCTGATATAGACGTCGGTCAGCACATCGGCTGCCGTGGGCGGGGCGGCTGACTTCGCGGCGATGGTCGCGGCATCGATCTCGGCCAGGACCTCTGCGTCGATGGCGTCCAGCGTGGCCGCATCGATCAGGCCGGCGTCGGTCACCCGCGCGCGGAAGCCCTTCAGGCAGTCGCTCTCTTCCCGGAACTTCTCCACCTCGCCCTTGGCGCGGTAATTCTGGGGATCGCCCTCGAAATGCCCGAAATAGCGGGTGCAGGTGGCATAGACCGCCGCCGGCCCGCCGCCCGTGCGCGACACTTCCAGCGCCTGGCGCATCGCCTCATAGACGGAGAAGAAATCAAACCCGTCGGCGCGGAAGACGGGGATGCCGAACCCTTCGACCCGCCGGCCAAGGTCTTGGCCCGCCAGGGCGTAGGCGGCACCGGTATGTTCGGAATAGCCATTATTCTCGAACACGAAAATCTTCGGCACCTTCAACACGGCGGCCATGTTCAGCGCCTCCAGCACGGTGCCCTGGTTGGAGCCGCCATCACCGGTGAAGCTCACCGCGACATGGCCTTCACCGGCCAGCTTAGCCGCGATGGCGGCGCCCACGGCGATAGGCGGGCCGCCACCGACAATGGCATTGGCGCCCAGCATGCCCTTGTCCAGATCGGCAATATGCATGGACCCGCCCTTGCCCTTGCACAGGCCGTCGGCGCGCCCATAAATCTCCTTCATCATGCCGCCGACATCGCATCCCTTGGCGATGCAATGGCCATGGCCGCGATGAGTGGACGCGATCCAGTCCTTGTCCGTCAGATGCTCGCACACCCCCACCGCCACGGCCTCCTGACCGGCATAGAGATGGGTGAAGCCCGCAATCTCCCCGGTGCGGTTCTCGATATGAAGCCGCTCCTCGAACTCGCGGATGGTGCGCATGCGCCGATAGGCCTGAAGCAGGGCGTCACGGTTGAGCTGCATGGGTTGGTTCCTTGGAGAAAGGCATCTTTGACTAACCCGATCTTCCCGTCATCCCGGCGAAAGCCGGGACCCAGGGGCCACAGGAAAGAAGCTTAACGCTGCGTCCAGCGACGCTGCTGATAGGTGGGGCTTTTGGCCCCTGGGTCCCGGCCTTCGCCGGGATGACGAAGTTGGGGCGTTTAAGGCGCTTCCCCCACCCCATAAACATAATCATCAATGACCTTGTGGAAGTGCCGGATGCGCAGTTCCTGGTCGCCCAGCCACAATCCGGGGAAGCCTTCCGACTGCATGCCCAGCTGAACGCCGGGCAGATTGTACGCATCCTGGTCCAGCACCTGGCCCAACGACTTTTCCCCATGGCGGTAGAAGCGGTGTTCGGGCCGTTCCGGCTTCTCCTCCCCCTGTTTCAACAGGCGGAAATTCTGCAGGTCGTAATACATCTTGTTGGGGTCGGTCGGGTGCGGCCGCTGCCGGAACAGCATCAGGTCGTCGGCATGCACGTTCAGCGTGATGTTGGGGAAGATCAGGTAATGATAATCATCGGTCAGCTGATCATCATTCAGGTCCGAATAATCGTAACCCTGTGACGCCCCATTCTCCCGCTTCCATTTCTGCACCGCCAGCCGCACTTCCCGCGTCTTGCCGTCGAAATCGGCGGGGTCCATGCCCGCCTGCTTCATGATCAGGCGGATCAGCGGCGGGATATCCGACGTTTCCTTCACGCGCGGGCTGGTGGTGGCGAACGGCACCAGATAGCGGCTGTGCCGGTCGTAACAGTCGATCTGGATATCCAGATCATCCAGGTAATAGAGCAGCTGCGGATGGATGCCCTGCACATGGTAGCTCTCGTTGAACGCATCAACGGATGCTTTCCAGTTGCAGTCCCATTCAATGGTCCAATCCCGCGTCATCGCCATACGGTCGAAATGATACGGGTCCAGATGTTCGGGAATGACGCCCAGGAATTCCCGCAGCGGCTCGGCATCCTTGTTCAGATTATACCAGACGAAGCTGCCCCAGGTATCGCACGGCACCTCTGGCAATCCCTGGCACGGCGTGCCCTGGGGGAAGGTCTCCTTGTCCGGAATGCGGACAAAGTCACCGTCCAGGCCATATTCCCAGTGATGATAGGCGCATTTGAAACTCTTCAGCTTACCGATGCCCGGCGGGACCAACCGGTTACCGCGATGCTGACAGACATTATAGAAGGCGCGGATGGACATATCGGCCTGACGCACGATCAGGATCGCCTCGCGCCCGATCTCGGTACAGACATAATCGCCCGGTTCCGGAATATCATCCTCGCGGCAGCCCATCAGCCAGCTGCGTTTCCACATCCGCTCCCATTCCAGTTTCATGAAATCGGGGCTGGTGTAGCGCTCCTTGGCGATGATGGCATGGCCCAGCTGCGGGTCCGGAGCCTTTTCGATGGGGGTGCGGGTGAAATCACCCGGCTTGACCCGTTTGATCGGCATGACGCGCACTCCCGGATCAGAAATGGACGCCCTTTGTATATCCACCATCGACGATCAGGTGGGTGCCGTTGATCCAGCTGGCCGCCGGGCTGGCCAGGAAGGCAACGGCCTTGGCCACTTCCTCGGCGCTGCCCATGCGGCCGAACGGGTGGGCGGCGATGGTGGCGTTGTAGAAATCGGGCTGCGACGTCTTGATCATGTCCCAGGCGCCGCCTTCGACAAAGATCGTGCCGGGCGACAGGGCGTTGAAACGGATGCGCCGCTTGCCATGGAACTGGCCCAATTGCTTGGAATAGGTGATCAGGCTGGCCTTCAGCGCATTATACGCCATGGGGGCCGCGAAGGTTTCGATGGCGTTGGTGGACACGATGAACACCACCGACCCTTCGCCGGATTTTTTCAGGAAGGGCACGGCGGTTTCCACCGCCCGCACCGACCCCATCACATCCACCTCGAAATTTCGCTGCCAGTTCTTTTCGCTGTCCATGCCGGCCCCGCCGGACACGTTGGGGATCAGGATGTCGATGCCGCCCAGCTGTTCACCCGCGCGGGATATCCAGGCCTTATAAGCCTCGCCATCCCGCACATTCACCGCCTCGCCGACGGCATTGATGCCTTTGGCGCGAAGCACGGCCAGCGTCTCCTCCACCTCTTCGGCGGTGCGCGAACAGATAGCGATATCCACGCCCTCATCGGCCAGCGTCTCAACGATCCTGCGCCCAATGCCCTTGGTCGCACCCGTGACAACGGCCTTCTTGCCCTTCAGACCCAGATCCATCGCGCTCTTCCTCCCCTATGCGTCGCGGGCTTTGTCGCCTCTGCCCCCATGCTCCGTCGGAACGCGGGAACGCGCAAGCCTGCGCATGTGCTGATTTTCATGCTCTGCGGGCTTTATATCAGCATCGGCGTTTTTCTGTATACAAAAAACTGTCTCTGCGTATAGATATGAGGAGAGGCCAGCGCGCAACACCGCGCGGCAGGCCCACGAAATCAGCAGGCCGGCGCCCTTCGACCATAAGAACAAGGCGGCCCGGCAGGATGGGGAGGACAGAGGTCCATGGATTTCCGACTGACCGAGGAGCAGCGGGAGCTGCAACAGGCCGCGCGCCGTTTCGCCCAGGAGCAGCTGCGCCCGCTGGCCAAACATCTGGACCTGACGGGGGAGGCGTGTCCCAGGGAGTGGATCGCCAAATATGCGGATATGGGATTTCTCGGTATAAATATACCCACCGCCTATGGCGGCATGGGGCTGGGCAATCTGGAGGCGCTGATCGTCCTGGAGGAACTGGCCAAGATCTCGTCGGCTGTGGCCTTCCCGGTGTTTGAAAGCTGCGTCGGCCCTGTCCGCGCCATCGAACATTTCGGCACCAAGGAACTGCGCGACCGGGTGGTGCCCGCCGTCTGTCGTGGCGACATGATCGTGGCCATCGCCATGTCGGAGCCGGAGGCCGGATCGGCCCTGACCGATCTGACCAGCAAGGTCACCGAACGCGACGGCAAGCTGTACCTGAACGGCACCAAGCGCTGGTGTTCTGGCGGCGGCCATGCCGATGGCTATGTCGTCTATGTCCGCATGTCGGAAGAGGCAGGGGCCAAGGGTATCGGCGCCGTCTTTGTCGAAAAGGGCATGAAGGGCCTGAGTTTCGGTGCCAATGAACAGCTGATGGGCTTTCGCGGCATCCCCAGCTCCGACATCTATTTCGATGATGTCGAAATCCCGCGCGAAAATGTGATCGTCGGCGCCGGCGGCTTCAAAAAGATGATGGAAGCGTTCGATCTGGAACGCTGCGGCAATGCCACCATGTCGCTGGCCCAGGCGTCGGGCGCGCTGGAAGAAGTCACCGACTATGTGCAGGAACGTAAACAGTTCGGCCGCGCCATCGTGGAGTTTCAGGCGGTGCAGATCAAGCTGGCGGAAATGAAGATGAAGGTGGAGGCCGCCCGCCTGCTGATCCACCGCGCCGCCAGCAACGCCCAGGACGGCATGCCGTCCCTGCTGGAAAGCTCTGTCGCGAAATGTTTCGCCAACGAAATAAGCCGAGAGGTGACAGGCTCGGCGGTGCAGTTGATGGGCGGCTATGGCTATTCCCACGAATATGGCATGGAACGCCGCCTGCGCGACAGCTGGGGCTGGGGCATTGCCGGTGGTGCTGTTGATATCCAGAAGATCAACATCGCGTCCGCCATGGTGGGTCGCCGGTTTGATCAGCGGCGGTCATAAGGGGGCGACCGGCATGGAACATGACGTCTGCGCCATCACCGACCTGGTCGATGGCGCCAAGCTGCGCGTTGATGCCGGCGGAGAGGATATCCTGCTCTGCCGCAGCGGGCCGGATATACGCGCCGTGCGCAACATGTGTACGCACGCCGCCAGCACGCTGGAGGATGGCAGGCTGCGCAACGGCATCCTGTCCTGCCCCCTGCATGGCGCACGCTTCGACCTGACCGATGGCGGTCGCTGCCTGGGCGGTGCCGGTTACCGCCCCCTGACCCTGTTCCCCGTGCGAGTGGCCGATGGCCGGGTTCTGGTAACAATAGCGGAGTAGGTCAGGTCGCGCTTGTGGCGCGCCCTGACAGGAATGGATTGAAAGGCTTATCTGTCAGGGCGAGGCTCGCGCCTCGACCTGACCTACATCTATGCCATTCTCGCGGGACGGATCCTTAAGAAATCACCACCGCATTATCAATCACCAGCTCCGCCCCATTCACGAACCGGCTTTCATCGCTGGCCAGATAGAGGACCATGGCGGCCACATCCTCGGGGCTGCCGATGGGGGGCAGGTGCTTCTTCGCCTCCTCCTCGCTGCCGAACAGGGCCGTGTTGGCGGCGCGGACCATGGGCGTGTCCATGGCACCGGGATGGATGGTGTTGACGCGGATATTATAGCCCTGCATCTGGCAATGGATGGCGATGGATTTGCTCATGCCCCGCACCGCGCCCTTGGCCGCCGAATAGGCGAAGAACACCGGATAGCCCAGATGCGTGGCGACGGAGCACATATTGACGATGCTGCCGCCACCGCCCTGCTTCATCAGACCGATAGCATGCTTGCAGCCCAGGAAGGTGCCTTCCGAACTGACGGAATTCACCTTGCGGAACTGTTCCAGCGTCGTGGTCTCCACCGTTTCGATCACCACCGTCCCGGCATTATTGACCAGCACATCCAGCCGCCCGAACCGCGTCTGGATCGCCGCCATGACCCCAGCCCAGCTTTCCTCGCTGGTCACGTCATGGCGCATGAACACGACGTCGGCCCCGGTTTCGGCCCGGATTTCGGCGGCGGCCTGCTCGCCCGCGGCCTCGGCCACATCGGCCATCACCACCGCCGCCCCTTCGCGCGCCAGGGCCAGCGCATCCGCCCGGCCCAGCCCCATCGACGCACCCGTCACCAGGCACACTTTCCCACTCACACGACCCATGAAACCCTCCCAATGTTCATCTTTTCCAATGCGTTGTCCCCTCACCGTCACCCGCCTCAATCTTCCGGCGCCAGCGTCACACGCAGCCCGTCCAGCGCATCCGTCACCCGGATCTGGCAGGACAGGCGGGAGGCACCGTCGCGGAAATGCGGGCTGTCCTGCACCAGTTCGCGTTCATCCGGGGCCTGCGGCGGCAGCACCGAAACCCATTCCCCGTCCACATAGACATGACAGGTGGCACAGGAGCAGCAGCCCCCACAGATGGCCGCCACATCCAGGTCGTTATCCTTCAGATTCTGCATCAGCGAGGCATCGGGATCGGCGGCAAATGCATGCTCGCGGCCCTCCCGGTCGGTGGCAATAATGGTGGGCATGGTTCCTCCCGCATGAATTTCTGCTTTGGTGATTAAAATATACATTTTCCATCGACATGCATACAGGATTTTGCCCATACTGATACAACAGGCCCGGAACAAGGGCCGGACCAGACCACAGACGGGGGAGAGGGCGCGACCATGACAGGCTGGCGCTTCTGGGAAGATATCATGGTGGGGGAGCGCACGCGCAGCCGCGACCATGCCGTGACGGCGGCGGACATGACGGAATTCGCCGTCCGCTACGACCCGCAATATTTCCACACCGACGCCACCCTGGCCGCGCAGTCGCCGTTTGGGGAGCTGATCGCCAGCGGGCTTTACAATTGCGCCCTGTGGCGCGTGCTGGATCATGAGGAAAATGGCGACATCGCCTGGGTCTGCGGCATCGCCTGGGACAATGTCCGCTGGGCCGCCCCCCTGCGCCCCGGCGACATTGTCCACGCCACCTCTGTGGCCCTGTCAAAGCGTCCGTCGGGCAAGCGCACCGATGCCGGCATCGTCACCCTGCATCATCAGTTGGTGAACCAGCGGGGCGAGGTGGTGATCCGCTTCGACAGCACCTCCTTCGTGCGCCTGCGCGCCACGGGCAGCCCGGCGCCCGACCCGATCCCATCCCCGTCGCGCATCCTGCCCACGGAAGGCACCGGATCATGAGCCGCATTTTCGGCCCCATCATGCAGAACGGCTTCGTCGTCCGCGATCTTGACGCGGCGATGCGCCATTGGGTGGAGGTGCTGGGCGTCGGCCCCTTCTACGTGCTGCCCCGCGTCGCCTTTGCCGAGACGACATATCGCGGGCAGAGCGTCGATATCGAAATGGCCGTCGCCACCGCCTATAGCGGCGATTTGCAGATCGAGCTGGTGCAGCAGCTGAACAGCGCCCCCAGCGTCTACCGCGCCTTTCTGGATGCGGGCCGCCAGGGCCTGCACCATGTCGGCGTGGCCAGCACCGATTACGCCGCAGATCTCGCCCGCGCCACCGCCCACGGCCTGACCATCGCCCAGGGGGGCCGCACCCAGGCCGGCACCGGCTTTGCCTATTTCGATAATGAGGGCGCCTTCCCCGGCACCATGGTGGAGCTGTTTGAGGCGACCCCCGCCCTGATGAAATTCTTCGCGAAGGTTCAGGCCGCCAGCCGTGACTGGGACGGCCAAGACCCGATCCGCCGCCCCGTCCCCCGTGCCTGAGGCCGCCTGTATGTCCACCCGTTTCGATGTCTGCCTGATCGCCGGCGGCAAATATCACGATATCGATTTCGCGCGGCTGGAGCTGTTGAAGCTGCTGGCCGAGCATGAAACCGCGCGCGTCACAATCCTGAATGATTACAGCGACGCCGACGCGATCCGCCGCGCCGACCTGCTGATCACCTATACCTGCGACATCGTCCCGGACGATCACGGGCTGGCGGCCCTGCGCGATTTCCTGGGCAAGGGGCGGCGCTGGTTCGCCCTGCACGGCACCAATTCCATCCTGAATTTCCTGGCCGATGGCAAGGTCGACTGCCCCGACTGCGCGCCCGGCTTCATGGAAATGCTGGGCAGCCAGTTCCAGGCCCATCCCCCCATCGGCCGGTTCAAGGTGAAGGTGGCCGACAAGGACCACGCCCTAACGCGGGGCCTGCGCGATTTCTTTGTGGAGGATGAGCAGTATCTCTGCACCTTCCACCCCGGCAACCACGCCCTGCTGACCACCCGCTTCGCCGGCCAGACCCCCGAATTCACCCACAGCGACTGGCCCGACGCCGAACATCTGGTGATGTACACCCGCCCCAGCCATGGCGGCGAAGTCCTCTACCTGACGCTCGGCCACTGCCGAGGCCGCTTCGACCTCCGCCCACTCGCCGACTTCTACCCCTTCGTGGAACGCGGCGCCTGGTCACACCCGGTCTATTATGAGCTGCTGCGGCGGGGGATATTGTGGGGGATGGGGGGTGATTGCGGCCATACTCCGCACTTCAGAGGTTCAGCGTAGCTTGGGGCAGCTCCAAACTCACTATACAACGGCGTAACTCTAGCCCGAGGCTCGAATGATCCTTCTGGCGATCAATCGCAATGATAGCTTCGCCTCGGAGGAAATCGTCGGAAGATACCCATAAAATGTTGACACGTGGACACGTACATATTCTCTTGATGGTAGGTTGTCAGACGAGATTACGATGTGTCAGAAATGAATTTTGTGAAGCCAGTAAGCCCTCTTCGGTATCCTGGGGGAAAGAGAAAACTGGCCCATGTCGTCCATCAGCTTCTTGAGCTTGATGAAGCGGAAACGGGCCTGCTTGTAGAGCCCTTTATGGGGGGCGGTGCGGTCACAATCAGCTTCCTTGAGAATACGTCATCAATGGTGGCGATTGCTGATGCTGACCCTCTTGTATCGGCGTTTTGGAGCGTCGTGTTTTCCGAAGCTGCTGTTGATCTTGCTGACCTCATTGAAGAGACCGAGCCCGATCTGGACCTTTGGCTTGCACTCAAGAACCAGAAGCCGAACAACCTTTTAGCTCTGGCGTACAAATGTCTGGTCCTGAACCGCACCAGCTTCAGCGGGATAATGAACGGGCAAGCTGGACCAATTGGCGGCATAAAGCAACAAAGCGAGCACACAATATCGTGCCGGTTCAATGCAACTGCTCTATCCAAGAGAATTACTGAGCTATCTGAATACCGGGACAGGGTCTTACATCTCGGCTGTCAAGACTGGCGCAAGACGGTGTCTGCGATACGGCGCAAGGTTCGTGGGCGTGCCCGATCAAGGCTGGCTTGGTATCTCGACCCGCCATTCTTTGAAAAGGCGGATCGCCTCTACGCTCGTTTCTTCAATACCGAAGATCATGAAAAGCTTCGCCGCGAGCTTGACCGCCTCCCGGGTCGATATGTGCTGTCATACGACGATGTCCCCGCTGCTCGCGCGATGTACCGCGACCATCCCGGATTCCTGCGGATCAACCTCTCCTATAACGCGCGCGTCGATCGGCACGAACGCCTAGTGGCGGGCGAAATGCTTGTCTCTGACATCATTGCTCGCCTCAGGAAAAAGGGCGCGCTCGCGCCAATGGGACAACTGGTCGTGATGCCTGAGAAGGGGCGCGCATCACAGCTGACTATAAGAACCCTGAGCGCTGAAGAACTACCAGTGGCGCAGGCTGCGCACGGAGGAACCCTATGAGCATTAACACGCTGACCGGCCAAGTCCTCGCGAAAAGCGTTCTCGCAAAGTTGGTTTCCGATCCGGCCAACCAGCATATCGGCTTCGTATTCGGCATGGGCTACGACCAAGCGAAGGTCCTCACCAATGATGCATGGCGGTCCCGTGTAGGTGGCGTGCCATTGAACGCCTTTCTGGTCGCGTGCGCGTTCGATCCAGAGAATTTTGACAGGGCGGACGAACTCGACAAAGTTGTGGTGCTGCTTCGGGTCACCGGACCGACACCGCTTCCGCACGATTCGGATATGGTTAAGGCCATCATTGAACACCACCAAAGCCGCACTCAGGTTGCCCGGACAGATACACTCGACGGCTTTGATCCGTTTACACACAACCAGGTCCAGTATGGCGGTCTTGTGTGCCGTGTCGTCGGCTCCTTCTATGTCGACGGTAACCAGCTGATGTTCGGTGCAGATGTAGAGGACTTCTTCTCAGCCTCGCATCTCCGCGTTTATGTTCCGACTCCCGACGCCCTGAAGACCATCGTAAACTATGCCGACCCGATCAGGTTGGCGAAGGCGACCGAAGACGCTAAGAAGGTTGGCTTTGCCAAACTTCCGGATCCCTTCGAAGTGGGGCATGTCCAGTACACATCCACAACTAGATTGCAGAAGGCTCATGGAACCTCCGCCGTCACAGTAGGCGTTCAGCCAATGGACTTTCTGGGACGCCGCACCGCCGTGCTGGGCATGACCCGTACCGGTAAGTCTAATACGGTGAAGACGATGGTCAGTGCTGTCAGTCTCTCGGCAGGCGCCGCAGGCGTCCGTGTGGGCCAATTGATCTTCGACATGAATGGCGAATACGCCAACGCGAATCAACAGGACGCGGGTTCATCCATCAACGATGTTTTTACGGACAATACGGTCCGATATCGAGGCCTAAGTGCACCGGGTTTCTTTGACTTACGAAATAACTTTTATGAGTCTCTTGATGCCGGACTAGAGGTGCTCCAAGAGGTGGTTCGGGGTGAGTTCAAAGGGGGACAGCCGGATCAACAAATATTTCTAGGTATGAGCCTTCAGGAGCCAGACGCTGCTGATCGTAGCCAGCATCTCCGTTGGCAGAAACAGGTCGTTCTGTATCGCCTGCTTCTTTGGAAGGCTGGCTTCACTCAGGGTACGTTCCCGGACCAACTGAAGTTGCAGATTGGAAAGTCGGCTCTCGAAGGCATCTATGATGGTCTTAAGATGCAAGGGGCGTCGAGTCAGGCCAAGAAGGCTGAAGCGGTGAAAGCCCAGTTCGGGGATCCGTCGGCAGGGCTTACCTTCGCCAAAATGGATGCGCTGATGTTAGCGGCTCGCTCCGCACATATCGAACTTTTAACAGCGAGTAACCAAGTTGGCATCCCATCGTCATCTGGTGAATCGTGGTTCGATCCCACTGCTCTTTCTCTGGCCAATCTACTGGCGAAAGAGAACAGCAAGGGCTCCTACATTAATGGCTTTAATACCCTTAGCCTCGGGCGCGTGTATCATTCTCCCAGCGGGAGTAAGAGCGTACCTGACGACATCTATGAGCATCTCCGCCTAGGCCGCATCGTCATCATGGATCTTTCCGTCGGTTCGGAGAAGGTGCGGCGGACCATGGCGGAAAAGATTGCTGCGCATATCCTACGAAAGTCATCTGGCGCCTTCAACGAGGGTGCAAATCCGCCCAGCATCGTGGTGTATGTCGAGGAAGCTCATAACCTCATCGGCAAGGACGCCGAGCTTGATGAGACTTGGCCGCGGATTGCAAAGGAGGGTGCGAAGTTTGGTATATCATTGGTCTATTCAACCCAGGAGCCATCATCCATTCATCCGAACATTATGGCGAACACTGAAAATCTTTTCGTGACCCACCTTAACAATGACAAGGAAGTCAAAGTTCTGTCTTCCTATTATGACTTTGAAGACTTCGCCGCTTCGATCAAGAAGGCTCAGGATGTCGGCTTTGCTCGGGTCAAGACGCTTTCAGCATCCTTCGTAGTGCCGACCAAAATCGCCAAGTTCGATCCCGCGTCCATCAAAGCAAAGTATGACAGCCTTCCGAAGCCTCTGGGCTTCACACCGGCGCCGACGCCTTGATCGAATAGGAGGTTGGCATGCCATATCCCGGCGAACTGGCGGGCAAGACGGGTCACTCGGAGATTCTGTCCAACCCGGATGTGAAGGACTTCTTGTCTCAATGTGCGAACGTTCCGGAACCTACGCCGGTCGACTTCGCCAAGCTTGTGGGCGGACACAGCCCGTTTCCTGTGGCAACAGGCACACCCCAGGTGCTGCCCGAATTGGTGCTTGCAATCGACGGATCGACCTACGAGGCATCCATAGATGACCGAGCGCCCTCACGCCGTGTTGGGTACGTCAAGATCAGTTCGGTCCTGCTGGATTTTGAAAAGTATCGTCAGGCGAGGACGTCTAAAAGGCGTTTCGTCGATCCTCTCGAGATGAACGCCCTGAAGAAGAATGCCTCTGCCCTAAGCTTTGCACTTCCGGGGTCATACATGTTCTTAAAGCAGGGAGAGGCAGTAACGTCGTCTTTCCGGAGGCGGATTTTCGAGTGCTTCAGCAGCGATCAGACAAAGCTTTTAGGGAAGGTCTCTCTGCTCGATACCTTTCACTTCCTATCACGTCGTGCCGGACGGGCGGAGACGGTGAAAGGCATTGAATACATTGAGATCAAACACTGCCCTGGGATCATGAAGGACGGATCGGCTTGCGAAGAGCCCGGCATACTTGTACCCACGGCAAGTGGGGTCACCGAATGCCCGAAATGCGGCTCAACGGTTTTCTCCACGGATGCTCTCCGAATCCATGAAGCCTTCGTCGAGCATGGTCCAAACGTCGAAGCGCTCAACCGTCTTATGACGGTCGCTGAGCACATCTTGATCGCTCATTACCTGCACGCCTACTCTCAACAGGCACTGGATGTGTTCTCCCGGCTCTGTATTGTCGTCGATGGTCCGCTTGCTGTGTTCGGCCAAGCGGCGTGGGTCCATCGTGCTGTTCATCTGACGATTTTGGACGTTCAGGCAAAGCTGAAAGCTGCGGGACACCCAGGGCTACTGATTATGGGTTTCCAAAAGACCGGGCGTTTGCGGGAGCACCTCGACAGCATTTCCCATCTGATCAATGACGGAACCTTTTTTCCAGTCACTGACGACTATAGATACCAATTCGTCGATCCGGGCAAGTTTGGGTCAAAAAAGAATTTCGGGGATGAAACATACTACGGACAAGACTTCATGGTGAAAATGCCCTCAGGAAGGACGTTTGCCATGCTGCTTCCATACCCGTTTGACAAGAATACGGCAAACTTCCGAGCGGAAAAATCTGCCGTCCAGCACTACGCAGATCTTCCCCGAGTTTTGCATGTAGTGGCTGAGCTTGAGTCAGCAATGTATGGGGGTGCAATTGTCCCAGTCATGCTTGCCCATGGTAACGCGTCGATCAGCGTCATGCCGGGCGGCAAGGTCCTTGACATCGTATCAAAACAAGCTGTTAAGGGTAAATCATAGATTCTTCCCTAACCGCTGACAACCCCACCGCCCCCTGCTATACTC
>JAEMSB010000474.1 GCA_016463045.1 Niveispirillum sp. | reverse complement strand
GTACCCGCCGCTCCATCGGAACGGCCCGAATCTTCGCCCGTTCCGCTCCCGCCGGCACCCGCCCCCGCCGTGGCGGAGGAGCCGGAGCATCATGACCATGCGGATGAGGGCGATCATGCAGCCGCCCTGGATGCCGACGAAGGCTATCGCCGCTGCTTGGTTGATGTCATGACGCTGGCGCTGGATTACTGGCAAAAGGCCAAGCGCAAGGGGAAGATCGAACTGGCAGAGGAAAGCGGGCTTTGGCGTGTCTATATGGACCGGTCATCGCTGCAGACCCGCACGCTGGACAAATATCTGTTGGTCGAGACGCTGCCCCGCAACCCGCGCTGGCGCGATGTGGTGCGCACCGCCGAATATGTGCTGCGCCATTGTGGGGAGCCGCAGGGCGAACGCGAGACGCTGTCGGTGGCGCTGGGCCGTCTGAAACAGCATCTAAAGCAGGCTGAGCGGGTCTAGTTCAGCCAGGACCGGAATCTCTTCAAACAAGTCGAATATGGTCGGCAGGGTGGTCCTTCCGGCTGTGTCAGGCCACGACTCTAGTTGAGATAATGTAATGTTACAGTTCCAACCTGAAATCAGAAACAAAATTCCGTCTTTTTCCGTCATTTTCGGCGTTCTGCCGGAACCGACCTTTCGGAAATCCCGCATTCCGCTTTCCTGAAGCCCACCAGCCGGGAGCAACCCGACGCGTTCGGGGACCCCGCAACGGAAATCGTGCCAGCGACAGCGCCAAGGCACGGGGAACAGGGCTTACGAGGAGGCAAAGGTCATGCAGTTCAAGAAAATGCTCATGCGGGGTACCGCCAGCGCGATCGCTATGATGGCCATCGCTGCGACGGCGCAGGCGCAGAGCGCTCCGGCGGCGGAAGGCACGCTGGACGAGATCGTCGTTACCGGCATCCGCGCCAGCCTGGTGCAGTCGATCAATACCAAGCGTTTCGCCGACGCCATCGTCGACGCCATCTCTGCCGAGGATATCGGCAAGTTCCCCGACAAGAATGTCGCTGAATCGCTCTCTCACCTGCCGGGCGTGCAGGTCGACCGTGATTTCGGTGAAGGCGAGCGCGTTGCCATCCGTGGCACCGATCCGGCCCTGAACCGCACCCTGCTGAACGGCCAGACCGTTGCCTCCACCGACTGGTTCATCCTGGACGCGCCGGGCCGCACCTTCAACTATTCCATGCTGGCGCCAGAAGTGGTCGGTCAGCTGGAAGTGTACAAGTCGCCGGAAGCCCGCATCGATGAAGGCTCCATCGGCGGCACCGTGATCCTGCACACCCGCCGTCCGCTGGACCTGAAGCCGCTGACGCTGAACGCTTCCGTGGAATATGCGTATAATGACCGGTCTGACAAGGGTTCGCCCAACGCGTCGGGCCTGATCTCCTGGTCGAACGATGCCTCCACCTTCGGCGTCCTGGCCTCGGTTACGCATCAGGTGCAGAATGTCCGCCGCGATGGCTTTGAAAGCCTGGGCTACCCCACGGTGACCCTGCCCAACGGCACCAAGGCGATCATGCCCAACGTCATCAACTCCGCCCTGTTCCAGCAGAAGCGTGAGCGCACGGGCGGCACGCTGGCCATTCAGGCCAAGCCCAGCGACAATCTGGAAATCAATGCCACCGGCCTGTATGTCAAGGGCACCTACGACAACCTCAACCAGAGCCGCTACTACTTCAATAACTTCCGTGGCGCGCCCAACAATGCCGTCGTGAAGAATGGCGTGGTTGTCGGTGGCTCCTACACCAATGCCGGCACGCCGACCGCCGGTCTGATGCTGCTGGACGCGATTGCGCGTGAAAGCACCATCGAGACCTATGCCACCGACCTGAAGGTCGATTACACGGGCGATGCGCTGAAGGCTAGCTTCCAGGGCGGCTATACCAAGTCGACCGGCGGCACCAAGCAGCAATATTTCGGCGAGTTCGAGCAGCTGACCGGCTACAGCTTCGACATTTCCGGCACCAACGGTCTGGCGTCCGTCACGCCGCAGATCGCGTCGACCGCCAATACCGGCACCACGCTGGGCTTTGCGCAGCTGCGTCAGCAGCCGACGTCGGACGAGGAGACCTATGCCCAGGCTGACTTTACCCGCGATGTGGAATGGGGCCTGCTGAATGCCGTAAAGTTCGGGGTCAAGTACCGCACCCATGAAACCAGCCAGGACGCCAAGCTGCGCCGTGTGAACGGTGCCGCCACCCCGGTGGACGGCTTCGTTGGCGGTACGACGCCGTCGGGTTACCTGGGCGGCATTGATGTCAATGCCACGATGAAGAACTGGAACACCATCAGCGCCGACAAGCTGAAGACCTGGTTCCTGGGCCGTCCGGCCTCGGGCTTTGTCGATGCCGCCTATTTCGACTATCTGCCGGCGCAGTTCTCCGTGTCTGAAGATATCTGGTCCGGCTACACCCAGCTGGGCTTTGAGACCGAGGGCTTCCGCGGCAATGTCGGCGTCCGCTATGTCCATACCGACCAGACGTCGGAAGGTCGCCGCGACCGTCTGGGGGGCCAGTTCGGCCCGCCCATCGTTCCGGCTTCGCAGATCCAGGCTATCAAGCTCAACAAGTCCTACGATGACTTCCTGCCCAGCATCAACCTGACCTTCGATCTGGACCCCAAGACGGTACTGCGTCTGTCCGGTTCGCGCGTCATGGCGCGCGCCAACTATGCCGACCTGTCCACCTTCCTGGAAACCAACAACACCCTGCGGACCGCCAATGGCGGCAATCCGAACCTGGACCCCTACCGCGCCAACAACTTCGACGCCTCGATCGAATACTACCTCGACAAGGTGTCGCTGCTGTCGGCCACGCTGTTCTACAAGGATATCGGTTCCTACATCTATCGTGCGACCAGCACGGAGATGCTGATCAACACCGATACCAACCCGCTGACCAACCCCGGCGGCACCACCGTTCCGCAGGCCTTTGAAGTCAGCCGTCCGCGCAATGGCGGCTCGGCGGAGATCAAGGGCATTGAACTGGCCTATCGTGGCGACGTTTACGAGAATTTCGGTATCGAAGCGTCCTACACCTATGCCGACAGCGAGACGGCGGATGCCTCCGTGGCTCTGCCGTTCAGCTCCAAGCATTCCTTCTCGCTGACGCCTTACTATGAAGACGAGATGTTCAGCGCGCGGGTCACCTACAGCTATCGTTCCAAGTATTTCCGCGAGGTCAACCGTGCGACCTCGGTGATCAACGACAGCTATAACCAGCTGGATGCATCGCTGACCGTTAATGTCACCGAACAGGTGGCCCTGACGGCGCAGGCCCAGAACCTGCTGGATGAAACCCAGTACCAGTATGTCGGCAACCGGGATGTCCCGTTCGCCGCATACAAGAACGGTCGCCGCTTCTTCGGCGGCGTCCGCTTCTCTTACTAAGTCTGTACGCGTACCGGGGGCCTCAGGATTTCGAGGCCCCTTTGGTTCCTCTCTCCCTTATGAGGCATCTCCCGACTTGTCCCGGCCATCCGTAAGGGTGGCCGGGTTTTTGTCGTTGGGGTGGGTGAGGGAGCGACGATCCCTCAGTGCGACCCGCCCTCCAGGTACGCCGCCCGCACCTCCGGATTGGCCAGCAGCTCCGCCCCGCCGCCTTCCAGCACCACCTGACCCTGGGCCAGCACATAGGCGCGGTGGGCCAGTTTCAGGGCGTGGTAGGCGTTCTGTTCGACCAGCAGGATGGTCATGCCGCGCGTCTTGTTCAGATCGGCGATGACATCAAAGATGCGGCGGATGATCAGCGGAGCCAGACCCAATGACGGCTCATCCAGCAGCAACAGGCGCGGTCGGCTCATCAGCGCGCGGG
>JAEMSB010000473.1 GCA_016463045.1 Niveispirillum sp. | reverse complement strand
GGGCCGAATATTTCAGGTTGCCCACAGCCCGCACATCGGCGATGCCCAGCGCCGACAGCCGTTCCGCCTCCACCCCCGTCTGGGCCAGGGCCAATTGGAACACGGACAGAAGCCGCCGGGCGCTGCGCGGAAACCGCCGCCAATTGCCAAAACTTTTGGCCGACAGACGGGCATTGACCAGGGCAGCGGGAATGGCGGCCTGCCGGATGGAGGACAGGAGATTGGGCCAGAATTCCGATTCCACCCATAGCACCAGATCGGGCCGCCAATGGGCCAGGAAGCCATCGACAGCACCGGGCAGGTCCACCGGCACATATTGGTGAAAGGCACGCGGCCCCGGCAACCGCCTTGCCATCAACGCGGCCGACGTCACCGTTCCCGTCGTCACCATCACCTGCACCTGCGGCCCCAGTGACAGCAGCCTTTCCACCAGCGGCAGCACCGCCAGCGCCTCCCCCACCGAGGCGGCATGGACCCAGACCAGCCGCCCCGCCGGGCGGGGCAGCAGCGGACGGCCCAGCCGTTCATGCCGGCGGGCCGGATCTTCCTTTCCACGCGCGGCGCGCCGGTCCAGCAGCCGACCGATGGCCGGGCCGGCCAGATGCGTCAGGCCGCGATAAAGGCTGTACAACATGGGGGGATCGGGGTCTCTGGCATTGTCCCGGCAAGCTAGCACGGTGAAAACCCTGCCCGCCACCATGGCCGTTCCCCGTCTGCCATGCCACCTATCGCCATAATTCAGCCTTGATCATTGTTCAAGTTGGCATGGAGCCTTCTGCGGCAAAGGGGATTTCTGGGCAAGAAAGCGCTTAGCCCCCTTGACGTGGACGCCACGACGCATGACCTTAGGGGCATGATACGGGCGTCCGTGGGACGGCCCGGTTCCCCCGATTGTGGCGCTGGCCCGGTCTTCAGGACAGGCGCCGCCCCGGCAGTGGAGAGAATTGCGATGCGTAACGCTGTCACCCGTCACACCCGCGCCGCCGGTATTGCCGCCCTGCTGGTGGCTGTTCCGATGTCGGCACCGGTTCTGGCGGACGAGGCGGGCAAGCCCGTGAATACCTTCAAGCCGATCAGCCGCGACGTGACGCCCGGCGAACGCGCCGCCGCCCAATCCTATGCCCGCCCCGGCGCCGATGCCGCCGCTGCGGCTGCCCTGGCCTTGTCGGGGGAGAACAACTCCCGCCTGCCCGACGGGTTCAGCCTGTCGGTCAGCGGCAACATGCCGTCATTTAGCAGCGGATACGGCGCCCGCCGGTCGAACCAGCTTTTGGGCGACGGGCAAATCGGTTATGACGCCGAGCCGTTTTATTCCAACAATCGCGGCTATTACACGCCCTATGGCTATTCCTACGGCACGCCGCGCCTGAACTATAATGAAAGCTTCCTGCGCCATAAGTATGGCGGCAACATCCTGGGCGCCCCGTCCGTGTCGGCGCCGCTTGAATTCTGGGACGGGCGCCGGTGACATCATGAAAGCGGGCGGCTTAGCGATCGCGATCCTTTGCCTGCTGAATTTTCAGCCCGCTTTTTCTGCTGACACCAAAGCCAATAGTTTCAAACCCCTGCCCAGCACCGATCCGCTTCCGGGGGAAATTGTGTCGCTGGACAATGCCGATCTGCGGGTGCGGGAGGCACTGCCGCCGCCCTGCACGGGACGCAGCCAGAAGGGTGCCCAGGCTGGGACCTGGATCGGGGCTGCTGTCGGTCTGATGGCCGGGATGGCACTGGGCGATGACAATGACAGCAGCGTGACCACCGCCGCCAAGGGACTGGCGGGGGCCGGCGTCGGGTCCACCATCGGCTATCTGGCGGGCCGTGCATATGACGGGCCGCGGGATTGCCCCGGCATGAAGGCCGAACTGCCGCGCAGCCCGATTTCCCCCATCGTGGACGAGGTCAGCTGGGAAGAACGCCGCCGTGCCCTGGCCGGCGGACCATAACCCATACGCTTTCGTGTACGTGACGGATTCACCTTGGCGAATCGGTGTGCTAGATTCTGCGCCAAGTGTCTGGACCGGCCTTTCCTGCCGGCCTTTGTAGCGTTGGAGTGGCCGCCATGGCGATGCGCGTTCGTGAGGATTATCGTGGCCTGACCGGGCCTGAAAAGGCCTCCATCCTGATGCTTGCGCTGGGCGAGGAAATCGCATCAAAGCTGTTCGCCCTGATGGGCGATGACGAGATCAAGGAACTGTCCCAGACCATGGCCAACCTTGGCTCGGTCAGTTCCAATCTGGTGGAGCGTCTGTTCGTTGAGTTTGCGGAGCAGATCAGTTCCACCGGCTCGCTAGTCGGTTCGTTTGATAGCACCGAACGCCTGCTGACCAAGGTCCTGCCCAAGGACAAGGTCGACCAGATCATGGAGGAAATCCGTGGTCCTGCCGGCCGTACCATGTGGGACAAGCTGACCAACGTGAACGAGCAGGTGCTGGCCAACTACCTGAAGAACGAATATCCGCAGACCGTCGCCGTGATCATGTCCAAGATCAAGGGCGATCACGCGGGCCGCGTGCTCCAGCTTCTGCCCGAAAGCTTTGCGATGGAAGTCATCATGCGTATGCTGCGCATGGAGGCGGTACAGAAGGAAGTTATCGACGATATCGAGCGCACGCTGCGCACCGAATTCATGTCGAACCTGGCCCGCACCAACCGCCGCGACGCGCACGAGATGATGGCGGAAATCTTCAACAGCTTCGACCGCAACACCGAAAGCCGCTTCATCGCGGCCCTGGAAGAACGCAACCGCGACAGCGCCGAACGTATCCGCGCCCTGATGTTCACGTTTGAGGATCTGTCGAAGCTGGACCCCAGCGGCATCCAGACCCTGCTGCGCAGCGTGGACAAGCAGAAGCTGGCCACCGCCCTGAAGGGTGCGTCGGATACGCTGAAGGACCTGTTCTTCACCAACATGTCCGAACGCGCCGCCAAGATCATGCGCGAGGATATGGGCGCCATGGGCCCTATCCGCCTGCGCGACGTGGACGAGGCGCAGATGTATATGGTGCAGCTGACCAAGGACATGGCCGCACGCGGCGAAATCGTTATTGCCAGCGGCAAGGGCGAGGACGAGCTGGTTTATTGATGATGGCAGGGGGTTTTACCGACACCGGCGCGGTCGCACGCGCCGGTGTGCGCGCATTATTGGCGGCCCCACCTGTTGACGCCCTGCGGCTGATGCCGCTGCTGTCGCAGGCGCGATCGCAGACACCCATCGGCGATCTTCCGGCCCTGCTGGACCTTGCCGACCTGCTGCTGGATTTGAAGCAGGGCTTTCTCGCTGTTCAACTGCTGGGCACGCCAGCACGGCAGGCGACCGGACGGGCGCGGGCTGTGCTGGCACTACGCCTTGCCCGCGCCAATCAGATGATTGGGCAGCATGGCATGGCACAACGCCTTTACCAATCCGCAGCCGCACTGGCACCCGATCTGGCACCATTGCCCACCGAGGCCGAAGCACCAACGGATGGGAGTTGCGAAAGACTTTTCGATGTCTACGCCGAACATTTCGATAACCACCTGACCAATAAGCTTCAGTATCAGGGGCCGGCGTTGATCGAGGCGTTGCTGGCCGAAAGCGGGATGAAGAAGGATCTTCATATCCTGGATGCCGGCTGCGGCACCGGCCTTTGCCAACCGGTGCTGGCGCCCTATGCCGAACGGCTGGACGGGTGCGATCTATCCTTGAACATGCTGGACAAGTCACGGCAACGCGGTGGCTATGCCCATCTCTGGTGGTCGGACCTGCTGAGCTTCCTGCCGCGTGAGGCAAGCCGTTGGGACATGATCGTGGCCACCGATGTGCTGCTCTATATCCAGGA
>JAEMSB010000472.1 GCA_016463045.1 Niveispirillum sp. | reverse complement strand
CGGCAAAGGCCACGCGGCCCGCCGCCTGGACATAACCCATCAGGGCCGGGTCCTTGCGGATGCTGTCAATGTCCATGGCCACGATCTTTTCCCGCAGTTCGGCCTGGCCGGCCTTCTGCGCCGCCAGATCCGCCGCCACCTCGCCACGCCTGGAATAGCCGGCGGTGCCACCGAAATGGCTGGACAGGGTGGGCCAGGAGGGGAACAGGACCGTATAGATCACGCCCCAGACGATGCAGGCATAGAAGGTATAGAGCCACCATTTCGGCAGCGGCGTGTTCAATTCCTTGATGCCGTCCCACTCATGGCCCGTCGTGTCCGTGCCCGTGGTGGCGTCCTTTTCGATCTTCGTCGGCATGGGATCACCTGTTGTTTCGGGCGGGGCTGGGATCGTCGTTCAGGGGGATCATGGCGTCGGCTTCAAACCGGCGCTTGGCGCCGGGCCGAAAGGCCCAGAACACAATTCCTAAGAACAGAACCAGGAACCAGACCAGCCAGAGCTGTTTCAGCAGCGGGAGAAGTTCGTGCATGGCGTCCCCCTCACTGCTTCAGGTCTTCGGGATTGATTTTGGTGAAATCGACCAGCGTGCCCAGCATCTGGAGATAGGCGACCAGGGCGTCCATCTCCGTCACCTGTTCCGGCTTGCCGTCGAAATCGCCCAACGCGGCCTTGGGATAGCGGGCCATGAGCGCCGTATTATCCTCGTCCGGCAGGGCGCCCGCCTGGACCTTCAGGTCTTTGGCGGCATTGGCAATGTCATCCTCGGAATACGGCACACCCAGGGCGCGCAGCGTCTTCAGATGTTCCGCCGCATCGTCGAAATTCAGCGGCCGGTTCAAGAACTGGTAGGTGGGCATGATCGATTCCGGCACCAGGGCGCGCGGATTGTTCAGATGCGCCACATGCCAGTCGTTGGAATATTTGCCACCAACGCGGGCCAGATCGGGGCCGGTACGCTTCGACCCCCACTGGAACGGGTGGTCATACATGCTCTCTGCCGCCAGGCTGTAATGGCCATAGCGCTCGACCTCGTCCTTGAAGGTGCGGATCTGCTGGCTATGGCAGACATAGCAGCCTTCGCGGACATAGATGTTACGGCCCGCCAGTTCCAGCGGGCTGTAGGGGCGCACCCCTTCCACCCGCTCGATGGTGGTTTCCACGGTGAACAGCGGCACGATCTGCACCAGACCACCGATCGAGACGGTGATCAGGGTCAGGACGGCCATCAGGATGACGTTCTTTTCGATGATCGCGTGGGAGAACTTCATGGTTCCGTCCCCCTTATTCGGCTGCCACAGCGGCACCCTGCGTCGCCGGCGCCAGGGCCGGGCTGCTGGTGACCGTGCGGATCAGGTTGATGACCATCAGGATGGCGCCGGCCAGGAACAACAGACCGCCGATGCCACGGATGATGTAGTAGGGATGCATGGCCTGCACCGTCTCCACGAACGAATATTGCAGGAACCCGTACTCGTCATAGGCGCGCCACATCAGGCCCTGCATGATGCCGCTGACCCACATGGCAGTGATGTAGAAGACGATGCCGACGGTTGCGGTCCAGAAGTGCCATTCCACCAGACGGGCGGAATAAAGCCGCTGCTTCTTCCACAGGACCGGCACCAGATAATAGATCATGCCAAAGCAGATGAAGGCGACCCAGCCCAAGGCACCGGAATGCACATGGCCGATGGTCCAGTCGGTATAGTGCGACAGGCCGTTGACCGCCTTCACCGACATGACCGGGCCTTCGAACGTGCTCATGCCATAGAAGCCGACGGCAGTGACGGAGAAGCGCAGGCTCGGATCGGTGCGCAGCTTGTCCCAGGCGCCCGACAGGGTCATGATCCCGTTGATCATACCGCCCCAGCTGGGCATCCACAGCACGACCGAGAACACCATGCCCAGCGTCTGCGTCCAGTCGGGCAGGGCCGTATAGTGCAGGTGGTGCGGACCCGCCCAGATATAGAGGAAGATCAGCGCCCAGAAATGGATGATCGACAGGCGGTAGCTATAGATGGGCCGCTGCGCCGCCTTGGGGATGAAGTAATACATCATGCCCAGGAAGCCGGCGGTCAGGAAGAAGCCCACCGCATTGTGCCCGTACCACCACTGGATCATGGCATCCTGCACGCCGGCCCAGGCCACATAGGACTTGGTGCCCGTCAGGCTGACCGGCAGCGAGGCATTATTGACGATATGCAGCATCGCAATGGTCAGGATGAAGGCCAGATAGAACCAGTTGGCCACATAGATATGCGGCTCGCGGCGCTTGATGATGGTGCCGACAAACACAACCAGATAGACGACCCAGACGATGGTCAGCCACAGATCGACATACCATTCCGGCTCGGCATATTCCTTGCCCTGGGTGATGCCCAGCAGATAGCCGGTGGCGGCCATGACAATGAAAAGCTGATAGCCGAAGAAGATGAACCAGCCCCATTCGCGCCCGCCGAACAGCGGCGCGCGGCAGGTGCGCTGCACCACGTAAAGCGACGACCCGATCAGGGCGGACCCGCCAAAGGCGAAGATCGCGGCAGAGGTGTGCAGCGGGCGCAGCCGCCCGAAAGTGGTCCATTCCAACCCTAAGTTCAGGTCGGGAAAGGCCAGCTGGAAAGCGATATAGACACCGGCGGCGAACGCCGCGATGCCCCAGAACATGGCGGCCACGACGAAGGCGCGGACAACGTCCTCGTGATACGCCTCGACGGGAGCGGTCGTTTCGACCGTGCCCCCATACGCCCCGTCGGCGATTGCTACACCCATGACAAACCCCCGGTGTCGGCGGAAATTTCTTGATAAGGACCGGACCCATGCCCGATCCCCGACCCTGCCTTCATGGGCCATGCCGGGGGCATGCGCATTGACATGCATCAAGGCGGTGATGGTTCGGGCGCGGAACATCAAGGTGACGCCGGATCAAGGGCGTGGGGGGAGTACCGCTGTCTTCGCCACTCTCTTCGTCATCCTGGCGAACGCCGAGATGACCAAAAGATTTTCACACCCCTAATATTCACCAAAAGCATAGCCCCCCTTCCCTCGCCTCGAAAACCTGCCATACTCAAGAAAAGCTGCGGAAAGCGAAGCTCAGCAAACTATTGGGGGTGGAAATGACTGTCGACCATGAAGATGATGCCGGCCCCGTCCCTGTATTCAGCGGACCTGTGCCCCATATCCGCCACGTTCCGGTGGACCGGCCCTGGCACTGGCTGCAATTGGGCATGGCTGATCTGGGGTCCGCCTGGCGGGTCAGCCTGACCTATGGCGCGATCATCGCGGCCTTCAGCCTGGCGCTGACCCTGCTGGTGGTGGGGTCCGGGCATGTCATGCTGATGCTGCCCCTGACCTCGGGCTTCACGCTGGTGGCCCCCTTGATCGCCGTCGGGCTTTACGCCACGTCGCGCGACATCGGCGCCGGTCGCGTGCCCGATCTGGGCCGGGCACTGCAGGCGTGGAAGGTCAACCCCCTGCAGGTCGGGTTCCTGGGCGTGCTGTTGCTGTTGCTGCACCTGTTCTGGGTGCGGGTGGCGACCTTGATGTATGCGCTGTTCTTCGCCGACCTGTCGCCGACCTTGGATAGCCTGACCGCCACCCTGTTTCAAAGCGGGGCCAGCCTGCCCTTCCTGATCGTCGGTACCATCATCGGCGCCGCATTCGCCGCGGTGGCCTTCGCGGTTTCCGTTGTGTCGATCCCCATGCTGCTGGACCGCCGCACCAACGCCTTTACCGCCATGGCGACCAGCATCACGGCAGTGCGCGTGAACCTGCCCGCCATGGCGCTCTGGGCCTTCATCATCGTCTTCCTGACAGGTGTGGGCA
>JAEMSB010000471.1:3396-3825 GCA_016463045.1 Niveispirillum sp. | reverse complement strand
CAGCGAGCCATTCTTGCCGCCCTCGGACGCCCGCCAGCCGCCCGGAGAAAACTTGGCGTTGCCGATGATGTTCGTGGCGAAGATCGAGTACCGCCCGCCGCCATTGATCTCTTCATCGCCGAGAGACTCATCGAAATGCGCAACCTTATCGAACGGGATGCCATCGATGAGGATCAGGTTGTCCCGGGGACCGTTGCCGCGCACAGTGAAGTTTGAGAATTCACCTGTCGCGACGACGCCCGGCAGAACGTCCAGCGCACGGAACACGTCGCCGGCACTACCAGGATTGCGTCGGATTTCTTCACGCTCCAACTGAACTGTATTCGGCGTGGCCCGCGGATCCCCAGATGTGGCGCGCGCCGACACCACGATTTCGTCGAGCATTCCGTCGCTCCCGCGTAGCAGCGCGAATTCGATGGCAGCCACCCT
>JAEMSB010000471.1:0-3386 GCA_016463045.1 Niveispirillum sp. | reverse complement strand
GCCACCCTGCGTAGCACGACCCGCACATCCGCCTGGACGGCCTTGACATAGCCCTGCTCTTCCACCTCTACCGAATACACGCCTTCCGGCACCTGATCGAACGAAAACTCTCCGGTCAGACCGGCTTCAACCGTGCCTTGAACCTGCTGATTGCGCATGAGGCGTACAGTTGCCGTCGGCACTGCCCGGCCCGTAACCGAATCCACGATGCGTCCACGAACGGCGCCCGCGGCCTCTTGTTGCGCTTGAGCCTGCGCTGGAAGCGCGACGGATACCTGTAAGACAAGAGCGGTAAGAGGCAGGGCTCGGTGCAGCATAACTGGTTCCTCAGACGGTGATAGTCATCGGAGGCCAATCTAACAATCGAGTCTGTCGCGAAACTTGCGATCCATACAGAAGCTGCGGAGTGACGCAAAGGTGCCAGAAGACTCAGCCTTGCTCATGCCCGCTTCTGGGCGGCGGCCGTCACCACGGCAATGACCGAGAGGGGGCGCTAAGCGGTCGGCGAAACACCGTGATCTTCTGACCGTGCGGCGCAGAAATGTGCGCCGTTGGGCTGGGCAGCTTCGATGACACCGTCGGCCATTTCTACAGCGCTAATTTTGGGTCTCAGCAAGATCTAGCGCTGTGCTTCGAGCGGTGGATTACGCCGCCCAGACGGCCACGGCTCTCCGTTTCGCCGTACAATCACAGCCCCACCCCCGCTGTCCTCCTGTTGGCGTAGAGCCCGCGGTGCCCGCGCCAACCCTGGGGATGTGAGAAAATTTCCCCTGCCGGAACCACCCCGCCTATGGGGCGGGGCCCCGGTTTCGGCATTCCTCGCGGAACAAATTTTCTCCACCTCAGGGTCCTCCACTTTGTTCCGGCCCTTCGCTTTGCTCGGGTGGCGCTGGTCACCTTTGCGGTCTCTGACGCCGGGGACATCGCGGGGATGGTCCCGCGACCGCAGCGTAGGAGACAGATCATGGCCATCACCCTCGGCACCTTCACCAAGCTCGACGACGGCAGCTTCTCGGGCATCCTCAAGACCCTCAACGTCACCGCTTCGCTCACCATCGTTCCGGTGACCAAGCTGTCCGACAATGCCCCCGACCACCGCGTCTTTGCTGGCAACGGCCAGCGCTACGAGGTCGGTGCCGGCTGGTCCCAGGTCGCCAAATCCAGCGGCGAAACCTATCTGAACCTCAAGATCGGTGCCCCGGAATTCGGTCCCCACTGGGTGCGTGCCCGCCTCGTCAAGCTGGAACATCCGGCTGATGACGGCACCACCCACATCGCCCTGTGGGAGCCCCGCGACCGCTGATCCCGGCCTTCTCCGCCCCGTTCCGGCACCGCCGGGACGGGGCTTTTTGCCTTTTCAGGGGGAGGGGGATCGGAAATCCAGGGGATGGATTTGCGAGCGTCCGCAAACACGCCCCCGTTCGCCATGCTCGCCCCATCTGCGGCGATCCCCGCCGCTGTCACCCGAGGAGCGGTGAGATGGAGGATGAGGTTATTCGAGCGGCAAAAGCCCGCAAAGGCAGCCCGTTTCTCAACACGGCACAGGCTGCCTTCTATATCGGCCTGTCGCATCGGACCCTGGAAAAGATGCGCTTGACCGGCGGTGGCCCGCGCTTTCGCAAGCATGGGCGTTATGTCCGCTACCACATTGATGACCTGGATGCCTGGTCATTGGGGGAGCGGCGCGACAGCACCTCGGACGAGGGGGATGCGTCATGAATTGTGCCCCGATGTCGCAACAGAAGTCGCCCCGCCGCCCATCGCGTCGCCGCATATCACGGGCATCGCGTCGTCAGGCGCTGTGGTTTGCAGGTGTTGCCCTGGCGGCGCTGGGCTTTTCGGTATTGGCTCGACCTGTGCCGCTCCTGGTCTGGAACAGCAGCGCGTCGGCACCCATCGGGCTCTATATCGTCATGCCCGAAACCCGTCTGCGTCCTGGCGATATGGCCCTGGTAACACCGCCGGAGAGCATTGCCGATATGGCGGCACGGCGGGGTTATCTGCCGCGCGATGTACCGTTGATCAAGCAAGTGGCGGCCATGGGCGGGGATCATGTTTGTGCCAAGGATGATGTCATCACCATCAATGGCGATATGGTCGCCGTGCGCCAGAAGGTCGACAGTGCGGGCCGCCCGCTGCCCTGGTGGCAGGGCTGCCGGGTGCTGTCGGCGGGAGAAATCCTGTTCCTGATGCCAGCGGTGCAGTCCCTGGATGGGCGCTATTTCGGGCCGCTGTCATCGGTGCATGTCATTGGCCGTCTGGTGCCGCTATGGCTGCGCTGAGGATAGCTCTGCTGGCCGTGGTGCTGATCATTACGCCGGCAGTTGGGGCAGTGGATACCCCGCCATATGATGCCGAAATCACCATCGCTGCCCGTCGTTTCGACCTGCCGCAGGCCTGGATCAAGGCCGTCATCGACGCTGAAAGCGGCGGCGATGCCAATGCCGTATCGGTCAAGGGCGCGCTGGGCCTGATGCAATTGATGCCGGACACCTGGGTAGAGATGCGCGACCGATATGGCATCCAGGGCGATGTCCTGGACCCTGTCGCCAACATCATAGCGGGCAGTACCTATCTGGCCGAAATGCACGACCGCTTCGGCTATCCCGGCCTCTTCGCCGCCTATAATGCCGGGCCTGCACGCTATGAAGTGCATCTCCTGGATGGTGTGCCACTGCTAACTGAAACCCAGGCTTATCTGGCAAAATTCGACGCGAAATTGGCGGGGGCGAATGGCACCCCAGTCGGCTGTTCGTGCCGCTGAACAGCTCTGACAGCCGATTGTTTGCGCCCTTGTCCAAGGCTGGGAGCACTGGGCGATAGCGGGTTGAGCAGGGGACTTCATCTCAGTCCGCCCATCGTACCAGCCGGGCAGCGGGACCCGTCAAGGATGCACGGTTCCCCCAAAATGCTGCGCATTTTGGCTCCCCCGCGCCCCGCTTTGCGGCGCCTTCGGCGTCCTTGACCGACCCCGCTTCGGCTGATGCCAGGCGCTGTCCTCGATGAGGGGGACGATGGCGATGGAGCAGATCATGGTGACCGAGACGACCGGAACGATCCGTGGAACCGATGCCTACTGGCGTCAGCGCCGTATGGCCTTCGGCCTTATTGAAAGTCTGAAGCAGGCCATCCGCATCCGCAATCATGCACCGATGTATGTGGGATCAGCCGATGATCCGGTGGAGAATACCGGGCCATGGGACACGGTCTGTCAGTTCCAGGATCGGGCCCGTCAGAACCCTTTGGTCCTGGAGACCTTGGCCGCCCAGAAGCGGTTGATGCTGCTGACGGCATAGTGTGGCGGGAGCGGTGTTCATCGGATGCCGCTCCCTTTTTTAAGGCAATCCACCCCCTGATCTGGCCCCTGCATAGGGCGGGGGAGGGGG
>JAEMSB010000470.1 GCA_016463045.1 Niveispirillum sp. | reverse complement strand
GCCGCGAAGATGAAGGCCGGGCTGCCGGGGCCGCCATTCAGGTATTTGTAGGTGCAGCCGACCGCAAAATCGGCCCTGGCTTCGTTCAGATCGACGGGTATGGCCCCGGCGGAATGGCACAGGTCCCAGACGGTCAGCGCACCCACGGCATGGGCCTTGGCGGTGATGGCCGCCATGTCCAGGACATGGGCGGTCTTGTAATGGACATGGGTCAGAGCGACAACGGCCACGTCGTCGGTTATGGCATCCAGGATGCCGTCCTTTTCCACGAAGCGGATGTCATGACCCTGGCCCAGGAAGGCGGCCAGACCCTGCACCATGTAATTGTTGGTGGGGAAGTTGCTGCCTTCCATGACGATGACCCGGCGGTCGGGACGAAGGGCGCAGGCGGCGGCTACGGCCTTGAACTGGTTCAGGCCGGTGGCGTCGGTCACCACCATCTCGCCTGCATCCGCACCCAGCAATTGGGCCAGCCGGTCACCCAGCTTATAGGGTGCCGCAAACCAGCCGGCGGTATTCCAGGACCGGATCAGGCCGACGCCCCATTCCTGGGTCGCCGCCTCCGCCGCCCGCAATGCCGCCCGCGTCGGCATCGGCCCCAGGGAATTGCCGTTCAGATAGATGATCCCCGGCGGCAGGGTGAATTCATCCCGGAACCCGGCCAGCGGGTCGTTACGGTCCAGGGCTTCGATCTCGGCACGCGTCGGCATGGTCCCGCCTCCCATCCATGATTGTTGTATCTGAAACAGTATCGAAGGGGCGGCGTCAAGCGGTGTGGTATCGGCATGCAGCGGTATGAATTAGGGCTGATCAAAACTCTTGCCTGAGTCCGATCAGACTTAAATGGACTGGCTGCTCTATCCAGAAGGTTAGGTTGAGCAATCTCTATCCTTTCGCGCAGTTGTTTATCAACGGAATGGCATAGTTAATGTTCTGCTATAGACCAAAAGACAAATGGGTTGGCCCGTAGCCGTTGCTGCGGCGCTTATCCGTTTCTGTCTGTACCAAGAAATGGGGCAGGCCATGCGCATCGACCAGTTGAAAATCTCGCATCGAATCTTCACGGGCCAGGGGCTTCTGCTGTTCCTGCTGCTGCTGGTTGGGGGTGCCGCCATCATCGGCCTGACGGTCATCGATAGCAGCTTTTCCGAATATCGGCGCATTGCCCGCAATTCCAACCTGATTTCCAGTGTCGATCAAAACGTGTCGCAGATGCGCCTTGGCGTGAAAGACTTCCTGCTGACAGGCGAAGAGGCGTTGGCGCAGCGGTTTCAGGAGCAGGCCAAGGCCGTGGATGGTCTGTTGGATGATGCCGACAAGGCGATCATTCATGCGGGCCGCCGCGCCATGCTGGCCGACCTGACCAAGACGTTTGCCGATTACAAGGCGGCGTTTGGCGATGTCGTTTCTCTGGATGCACGGGTTGACAAGGTCTCGGCAGACGTCCTGGACAAGAATGGACCGGCGGCACTGGAGAAAATGGATCAGTTGCTGCGGGTCGCCGAGAGCGAAGGCGACGCGCGCGGGGCGATCGCCATTGCTGATGCCGAGCGGGACCTGCTGCTGGTCCGTTTCTACATGCAGCGTTATGAGAACCTTCATGATGACGCGACGCGTGAAGGGCTGACCAAGGCGCTGTCAGAGTTGGAGATGGGCACCAAGACCCTTGCCGAACAGGCGCGCGGTCCCCGCCGCGCCTTGGTTACGGAAATTGTGCAGCATTTGGTCGCCTATCATGAAGGGGCCAAGACCAAGCGCGATTTGATCACCGAAATGGAGAAGACGGTCGCCGGGCGCTTGAACCCCAACGGCGCCAAGATGAGCAAGCTGACCAACGATATCCGCGCGTCGCAGATGGAACAACAGAACCAGATCGGGCCGCAGGTCGTCTCCACCATCAGCACCATCCAATATTCGGCCATTGGCCTGTCGATCTTTGCCATCATCCTGGGCGTCGGTGCGTCGATCGTTATTGCCCGGTCGATCACGCGGCCGGTTAATGACCTGACCGGTACCATGGGCCGTCTGGCCCAGGGCGATCTCAGCGTCGATGTCGGTTACACCACCAACCGCGATGAGATTGGCGATATGTCGCGGGCGGTCGAAGTGTTCAAGACCAATGGCATTGAACGCCGCCGTCTGGAAGAAGAACAGGCGGCAGCCCGCGAAGCACGCGAACGCCGGGCCCAGGCCCTGGAACAGTTGATGTCGCGCTTCGACCGCGACATGCAGGCCCTGGTCGGTGAACTGGGCAGTGCCAGCACGCAGATGCGCGCATCGGCCCAGTCCATGTCGGCCCTGTCCGAACAGACGGCACAGCAATCCATGAATGTGGCCAGTGCTGCTGAACAGGCCAGTGCCAATGTGCAGGCCGTGGCCACCGCGACCGAGGAACTGTCCAGCTCGCTGGGCGAGATTACCCGCCGCGTGGCGGAAAGTGCCCAGATCACCCGCACCGCGCATGAAGAGGCCCGCCGCACCAATGAGACAGTGACGTCACTGTCGGAAGCGGCGGGGCGCATCGGTACCGTGGTGCAGTTGATCGCCGATATTGCCGGCCAGACCAACCTGCTGGCGCTGAATGCCACCATTGAGGCGGCGCGCGCGGGTGAAGCCGGCAAGGGCTTTGCCGTTGTGGCGTCGGAGGTGAAGAGCCTGGCCAACCAGACGGCCAAGGCCACTGGCGATATCAGCGAGCAGGTGCAGCAGGTGCAGACCGCCACCCAGCAGGCGGTGGAGGCCATCCGGTCGATCACCGGCACCATTTCCCGTGTCAACGAGATCGCCGCCGCCATCGCCGCCGCGATTGAGGAGCAGGGGGCCGCGACCCAGGAAATCGCCCGCAATGTGCAGCAGGCGGCAGTGGGCACGCAGGATGTCACCAGCACCATCGACACCGTGCGTGGTGCCGCCGGTGAAACCGGGCAGTCGGCGGGCGAGGTGTTGAACGCCGCCGTCAGTGTGCAGGACCAGTCGGTGCGCCTGACCAAGGTGGTGGAAGGCTTCCTGCAGGGGGTGAAGGCGGCTTAACGTCGCCCTCAAGCGCCGGGCGGCGGCATCCGCCGCCTTGGCTTTCGCGGGCATGTGCCCGCGGGCGCTCAACGCGCCATCCCATCAGCTTCGCTGCTGGCTTAACGTCGCCCTCAAGCGCCGGGCGGCGGGATCAAATCCCGCCGCCATCGCTGAAGGCGTAGATGTCGTAAGAGGCCAGGGCGCGGCCGATATCGGCGATGGCGCGGTTGGCGGCGGGCAGGCGGCCACCCATGGTGATGAAACCATGCACCATGTCGGGGTACAGCCGGTGCAGCACCGGCACCCCAGCGGCGGCGAGCCGTCCCGCATAGGCCCGCCCCTCATCCAGTAGCGGATCGAAGCCGGCGGTGATGATCACCGTGGGCGGCAAGCCATCCAGACGGTCGGCGCGCAGGGGCGAGACCTGCCAGTCGCCCTCCACCTCCTGGCCTGCCAGATAATTGCGGACATAGGCGACATAGGCCTGGCGCGTCAGCAGATAGCCGTCGGCGCGGGTGAAATGGCTGGGCAGGCTGGCGGCCAGATCGACGGCGGGGTAGATCAGCACCTGGGTCTTCAGGATCGGTCCGCCGGCATCGCGCGCCTTCAGGGCCAGGACGGCGGCGATATTGCCGCCGGCACTGTCGCCCGCCACGCCGATGGCCAGCGGATCGATGGCCAGCAGCGGCGCGTAGGCCGCCAGCCAGCGCAGCGCCGCCCAGCCATCCTCGATGGCGGCGGGCCAGGGATGTTCGGGCGCCAGCCGGTAATCCACGGCCACGATGGCCGTGGATTACCGGCTGGCGCCCGAAC
>JAEMSB010000049.1 GCA_016463045.1 Niveispirillum sp. | reverse complement strand
GCGAGAGGGAGCGGGCGGCACATTCGCAGGATGGTGGTCCCCTCTCCGAAGGCACAGCCCTATGCAACATCATGCGACAGAAAATGCGGTGGTGTTTCAGGGTTCCAGGATGGGGCACAGCGAATGGGTGCGGCCTACGCAACGGAGTGAAACATGATTTTGTGTTTGTTTCGGAGTTCGCATTTGGTCAACTCCGAAACGGGCCTACGCAACACTGTGTAGCAGATTTTACCGGATGTTTCGGAAACGACCTCCCAGTCCACTCCAACCCTGTCGCGTTCTGGAAGAGCTCATTGAAAAGCCAACAAAGCAGGCAACCCGCTGCGGGGCAGACCTGTGGTGTTGATGGGCGCAGTTTAGCGGAAAGCGGCGTGGAAAGCAGCAGTTAGGGGTAGAAAGGGTCCGATCACTCCCGTAATCGCTTTTCAGCCTTTCGCAACAACGGCTCAATCCATTGAAGATAAGGACCCGAGACGGCAGCAAGTTCGCGGATGACCGGCAGGTAACTTGTCAGAAATGCCCAGGCAAAATTGATTGTCTGTGCTGTCACACCTATCATACCCATACCAACCACACTGGCTGCCAGACCGTTCTTCAACGTCTCGAACAGAACAACCCTTGCCACAGTAATCAACAGGTTGCGACTGGCCGACATCGCGACTTGGGTAGATCGCTCCGGATGAGGACCGGAGGCGACATCTTCATTCAATTCTGGCAGAAGTTCGCGCGTTTCCTTGTTGAACAGGTCGGGCGACTTGGCCACCGCCTGACCGTAGTCCATGGCGGCGCGCTTCAATGCGGCGCTATCAGCCGCCGTCCGGAGATAGTCGGATGAGGCGCCCACCAGTCTACGCCCCTCTGCGGTAGACAGAAGGACAGGGCCATGCAGTTCAAGGACGCTGTCCAACGCCTCGGCCACGTCAGGGGCAAGGTCGGGATAGTCCTTGCTGTCGATCTGCTTTTGCAGCTTTGCACGCGCATTACCCAAGCGCACGCCAGCGGCATAGAGCCTGTCAATGGATAAACTGTCCGCCTGCAGGCAGGCCAAGTACTGGGGCACAATGCTGGGCGCTATTGCCACAGAGTTGTTCCCAACCAATAGCGCCGCCAAATCCTCCGCTGCACCGGTCAGAATCTGTAGAAGTCCCCCAATCCCAGCCAGTTCATCCTCTGTGGCTTCACCGGATCGGGCAAAGCCGACCCGGCCATCGGCGTCAACGGTCCCAACAAGGCCCGGCTCTGGTGGGGGTACTACAACGGCGCCTTCTTTGGCCTCCTCCAACCACCGCGTCACATCGGCATTCACCTCTGCCACCGGGCGGTCCCACCATTCGTCCGGTTGTTGGGCGATGCGCAGGGTCAGGTCGGGGCCGAAGAAGTCGGCGCTGGGGCCATTGCCCGTAAGCAGGGACTGATACCAGTTGATCCAGGGGGCGAAGTGGGATGCATGTTGGTAATCGACGAATGATTGCCAGCGCTTCGCTATTGCTAGGGGAATTTTTACCGCCCAGAGGGGCGTTTGCACAAAATCCGCAATATCTGTTTTGTTTTTTGTTTCATAAAGAAGTGTCACATCGGCGCTGATGGACATCCAAACGGCGGACTCGGCGACGAAATTGGCCACAAGTGAGGCGGAATCGGCGGCTGATTCCGCAGAATCGACCGAAAGGGCGACGTGATCGGCGGAACGGGTGGCAGAGAGGGCGGCGGAACGGACGGAACGGGCGGCGGAATTGACGGCGGAACGACCGGAACTAACGGAACCGAAACGGGCGGCGGAACGAGCGGCCACAGTCATATCATGGGCCGGAAATTGGCCAACAGCCCACGATATAAAGCACGCGCGTAGCACCGGCAACCAGTCACTTTCCTGTATACCGGTCAGTGCCAGGGGCAACATACGCAGGGCCGCCCGCGCCGCGATCAGGTGTGACCATTGCGCAGGCTTGTCGGCCAGGAGTTTTTCAAGCTCTTTGTGTTGCGTAATTTCCAACGCCATCGCTCACCCCTGCCCTTCTCCCGCCAGGGTAGCGCAAAGGGGGTGATTGCGTCAGTAGTGATCCATTGCCGACATGACGGTTCCGGGCCGATCACCCAACCGAAATCGGGGCCGCTGGTTCATCGCCACCCGACGCTGGATGCACCACGATATCCACCGCACAACCCAGGCGCACCAGCATGCGCAACAACCGTTCCACCGAGATATCCCGGAACTGGCCGCGCAGAAGGCGGGAGATGTCGGGCTGGCTGACACCCACACGCTGGGCGGCGTCAGCTTGGGTCAGGCCCTGATCCTTCAAGACAGATGCAAACCGGGCAACAAGTTGGGCTTTCAACAGGTGGCTCTCTGGATCGGGCATACCCAGGTCGGCGAATACATTGCCGCTACCGAGTTCAATAGGGGTGACCGTATCAGTCATGTCTTGCCTGCTTCCTTGTGCAACAGGAGGCGATAGTTGTGATCGGCCTCTGCTTCCCTTAAGCGCCGCCGGATGAGGTCCATGTCTTCCGTCGGGGTTTTGATCCCTGACTTTGACTTCTTCTGAAAGGCATGGAGAACGTAGACCGCAGAAGGGAACCGAACCGTGTAGACAGCGCGGAACGTATCCCCCCGAAAATCTTCCACGATCTCCAACACTCCGGCGCCGCCGAATCCCTTCAGAACCTTGGCATCAGGATGCATTCCGCCAACCTGCGCCATGTAGAGGGCAAATCCGACAACATCCTGAACAGCGGCAGGGAATGCCCGAAGGTCCTTCTTCGCCGAGCCGATCCAACAGACAGACCTAGTCGCTCTTTCCGGCATAATGGTGGTTCCACCATAAATGGTCAAGACTTCGCATAGCGGGCACAGCCCGCCAAAGGCACACGTCAGTCACCTGTGACAATGAGACACCCACTGAAAAGTAGCTTAAAATTATCACTTATCAACTTATGAGTAAAATTCCTCCCTTTGTCGGGTGTGAAAATGCCTATCCCAATTCCCCCACGCCAACCCCGCCAAAATCCTGTAACATACCCGTTGAAAGCCACGCCCCCAGGGAGCCAGCGCAATGGGCATGTTCGACTTCCTGAAGGTGGATGTCGTTGAGAAGGTGAAGGTGCAGAAATACACCGCGCACCTGAATATCGACGGCAAGGAGCTGACGGTTGCCAATCTGGGCGTCAATTCCGTTACCGTTTCGGGGGCCAAGCTGAAAGTGGGGCAAACGGTCACGTTCGATCTGAACCTGAAGGACCCTAAGCAGAACCTGAAATTGAAGGGTGCGGGTACCGTCGCCACGGTGGACAAGAAGGCCGGCACCAAGATCAATTTCACCAGCTTGCCGGAAGAGAGCAAGAAGGCCGTGGCGTTGTTCCTGGCCCGGTTTGCCATCACCCGCTGATCATGATCCGCCCTGCCCTTCACCTGCTGGCCCTGGCCGGTTGCCTTGCCGTTTTCGCGCTGTCCAGCCCCGCGCTGGCGGACCGGCCCGCACCGGCGCAGGCGGACAAGGTCAATGGATTCGGCAAGCTGCCCTGGCAGAGCTGGATCGACCCAGCCATTGCCCGCCCCCGGCCCGTGCCGCAACGGCGCGACCGCATCGTCTATTCCTTCAACGCGCCTTCACGCGGGCTGCTGCAGGTTAATCTGGAACTGTCGCGGCTATGCCGGCAACGGCAGTTCAACCAGTTGGTCAATCTGCATTACCGCGCCTTTGGGCCGGAAGAACGGCCCATGGGCGTTGCCTATGGCCGCATGGCAGTGAACCTGTTTGACCCCACGCGCAAGCGGGATGAGGGGCTGGTCTATTTCTTCAAGGGCCAGGAAAGCACCAACTGTATGGTGTTCACAGCACGCCAGGAAGATCTGCGCCGGTTCTATGTCGGCCCCTGAAGGGACACGGCGCCGCGCACCGTCATCAGCGCAGCAGCGTGACCATATCCACGCCATCGGCGGCTAGGCGCATGCTCTGCGTACTGTCGGGCACATCCTCCACCAGGACCTTCATCTTGCGCAGATGGCATGACCGCAACTGGCGGGTCAGCCGCCCGTGGGCCTGCTGGTCACCATAATCAAGGGCGTTGAAAGACAGCGACACCATCCCGACCCGATTGCCCATCGGATCAAGCGTGAAGTCAAGGCTGGGCAGTTCAAGTCCAATGCCCCAGCAGAATGGGCCCAGGGTCTGCACCATCCCGCCGATACGGGAACTGGCAATACCCACAGGCGTGCGGGTGAGGTGCAGCAGGATACGTTCGCGCAATTCGGCCGGCAGATTGCGGACCACATCGACATAGCGATCCAGCAGGCGAGGCACCATCAGGTTCTCGAACTTCACCGGCACAATCAGCTTGGATTTGCCCTTGCGCAGCTCCCGCCAGTCGATGGCGACAGACAAGGTGACAAGGTCGGCCTCGAAGCTGGCATTGACATCATCACTGACCGTTCCAATGGCCGCCGCGATCTGCTGACGCCAGGGATAGGCCAGTTCTGCAACCTGCATCGGCAATGCATATCCTTCGGGGCGCAGCACCTGCCGCGGATCCAGCGACGCCTTCGCCATGGCATCGCGCAGCAGGGCCTGGGTATATCGCCGGCTCTCCTCGCGCCGGGCCACCAGCTTGCGTACCAGGAAATCCGCCAGATCCTCCCCGGTGCCATCCGGCAGGTCAGATGGGCGAACCGTCGTGACGGCCGATTCGACTAGACCGTCCGGTGTGCCAGATCCCAGCAGGCGGAGCCGAACCTTGTCGGCGATGACCCGCGCCTTCGCGCTGGCCTCTGGCTCTGACAGCCTGTCAAAGCTGATCACGAAGCTTTCGTCGGGCATCCGTTGCACTTGATCGCCACGGTCAAGCGACTGTCGAATGGTCTGCTCTGCGATGGCCAGGGCCTGTTCGCGCATATGGCCCCAGCGTTCGCCGAAGGTGGACCGCATATCGTCCAGCCCGATGATCTGGACACGCCCGGCCATCACGGCCTCCCCGTCCGCCAGCTTCTGCTGAATGGCGGTCAGACCGTCCCTGGTACGCGGCGGCGGCGGGGCAAATGGGCTGAACGTCACCATCCGCATGACTTTGCCGCCGATCTCACCCATCGGCTGCCCCCGAAGCTCGACATCGACCAAATTGCCCCGTGCCGTCAGAACCCGCCCGGCGCTGCGCTGTTCGCATTCGTTGCGCAGGCCGCTCTCCAGCCTGGCAGCGATCACCGGCCAATCCTGAGCGGTGAACAGCAACGACAGATGCTGGCCCATGATCTCTTCCAGAGGTCGCTCACACAGCCGCGCGGCCGCCGGGTTGGCCAGGATGATCCGCCCGTCATGCGACAACATCAGCAATGGCAGGTGGATATTGGCAATAACGGCGGACAGCATGCGTTCCGTTGTTGCCTTGGCGTTGGCCTGCTTCGTTTCCTCACTGACATCCCGGGCCACAGCCAGGAAGATCGGTTGCGGGCGATGGCGTTGCCCGACATCGATGCCCTGTCCAAGAAGGCGCAGACGGCGCGGACGCCCGCGCGCCGATACGCAGACCTCAATGTCAAGGACGGAACCCTGGGTCAAGCTGCGGACGATCGCGGGTCCGGGATCGGATTGACCCTCAACCGGCATCAGCAAGGAACCAGGAAGATTAGCCATGCTCTCCAGTTCCCGCGAACAGAGCTGTGCAAATGCAGCATTGCAGAAGGCCAGCGCCAGATGCCCCGATTTTTGCCACCAAGCGATGATCGGGGCCGGGAAATGTTTGAACAGTTCATTGATGGCCGAAAGCGACTCCGACATAAACGCTTTCCCTCTTGATCTGCCCGGAACCGGTGTCCTTGACTCCCAGTTGGAACATCTTTGTAATATGCCCTATAATAATTATTAATATACATAAATATTTATTAATACATCTTTAGCCGATAGGCGGATGCCAGGAAGGCGGGGCGAATGCCACAAGTCGGCATCCCACCTGACGCATCCCAGCGCCCCAAGCTCGGCACTTCAATTTGGGCACCGACCCCTCTATATAGGCGCCTCAGCCGGGCGCCCCCCGCACCCATTGTGGAGCGGGGGGCGTTTTGCCGCGACCAAATCGCCCTTCCCGCCCGAAAAAGACGGTCCGACTGATCATGCCGAAACGCACCGACATCAAATCCATCTGCATCATCGGCGCGGGTCCGATCATTATCGGACAGGCCTGCGAATTCGACTATTCCGGTGTTCAGGCCTGTAAGGCGCTGAAGGAGGAAGGTTACCGGGTCATCCTGGTGAATTCCAACCCGGCCACCATCATGACCGATCCGGGTCTGGCCGACGCCACCTATATCGAGCCGATCACCCCCGCCGTCGTCGCCAAGATCCTGGAGAAGGAGCGGCCCGACGCCTTGCTGCCCACCATGGGCGGCCAGACGGCGCTGAATACCGCGCTGGCCCTGTTCCATAATGGCACGCTGGAGCGCCTGGGCATCGAGATGATCGGCGCCAAGGCCGACGTCATCGAGAAGGCCGAAGACCGTCTGAAGTTCCGCGATGCCATGGACAAGATCGGGCTGGAAAGCCCGCGGTCGCGCGTGGTCAAGAATTTTGACGAGGCGCTGGACGCGCTGGCCGTTGTCGGCCTGCCCGCCATCATCCGCCCGTCCTTCACGCTGGCCGGCACCGGCGGCGGCATCGCCTTCAACCGGGCGGAGTTTGAGGACATTGTGCGCGGCGGCCTGCGCGCCAGCCCGGTGAACGAGGTCCTGATCGAGGAATCGGTCCTGGGCTGGAAGGAATATGAGATGGAGGTTGTCCGCGACAGCAAGGACAACTGTATCATCATCTGTTCCATCGAGAATATCGACGCCATGGGCGTGCATACGGGCGACAGCATGACCGTCGCCCCCGCCTTGACGCTGACCGACAAAGAATACCAGATCATGCGCAATGCCAGCCTGACGGTGCTGCGCGAGATCGGTGTGGATACGGGCGGGTCGAACGTGCAGTTCGGCATCCATCCCGACACGGGCCGCATGGTCGTGATCGAGATGAACCCGCGCGTATCGCGCTCCTCCGCGCTGGCATCGAAGGCCACCGGCTTCCCCATCGCCAAGATCGCGGCCAAGCTGGCCGTCGGTTACACGCTGGACGAGCTGGACAACGACATTACCGGCTCCACGCCCGCCAGCTTTGAGCCGACGATCGATTATGTCGTCACGAAGATCCCGCGCTTCGCGTTTGAGAAGTTCCCCGGCGCCGACAACACCCTGACCACCAGCATGAAGTCGGTGGGTGAGGTCATGGCCATTGGCCGTACCTTTGCCGAAAGCATGCAGAAGGCGCTGCGCGGTCTGGAAACCGGCCTGAACGGCTTTGACGAGATCGACCTGCGCGATGCCAATGGCAATGTCGACCAGGGCCGCCTGCGTCATATGCTGAGCCGCCCGACGCCGGAACGTCTGCTGATCGTGGCCCAGGCCATGCGCCATGGCTGGACGGTTGAGCAGATTTACGAAGAGTGCAAGTACGACCCCTGGTTCATGCGCCAGATCGAAGCCATCGTGCAGGAAGAGGCCGCCATCAAGGCCGCCGGCCTGTCGGGCATCGACGCGCAGTACATGGCCCGGATCAAGTCCATGGGCTTCAGCGACGCGCGTCTGGCCAGCCTGCTGGGTCAGCCGGAGGCCGCCGTTGCCGCCCATCGCCGCGCGCTCAATGTGCGCCCGGTGTTCAAGCGCATCGACACCTGTGCCGCCGAATTCGCCAGCGACACGCCTTATATGTACTCCACCTATGAAGGCAACGGCCTGGAGCCGGCGGAGTGCGAGGCGGAGCCGACGGACAAGAAGAAGGTGGTCATCCTGGGCGGCGGTCCCAACCGCATCGGCCAGGGTATCGAGTTCGACTATTGCTGCGTCCATGCCGTCTATGCCCTGCAGGAAGCGGGCTATGAGACGATCATGGTCAATTGCAACCCGGAAACCGTCTCCACCGACTATGACACCGCCGACCGTCTGTATTTCGAGCCGCTGACCGCCGAAGACGTGATCGAGCTGGTCGAGAAGGAAAAACAGAATGGCGAGGTTGTCGGCCTGATCGTGCAGTTCGGTGGCCAGACGCCGTTGAAGCTGGCCAAGGCATTGGAACAGGCGGGTCTGCCCATCCTGGGCACCACGCCGGACGCCATCGACCTGGCCGAGGATCGCGAGCGGTTCCAGCAGCTGCTGCACAAGCTGGAACTGCGTCAGCCGGCCAATGGCTTGGCCCGGTCGCTGGAAGAAGCCGTCGCGGTGGCCGAGAAGATCGGCTTCCCGGTCGTCATCCGCCCGTCCTATGTGCTGGGTGGCCGCGCCATGGAGATCGTCCATGATATGGCCGGTCTGCATCGCTATATCGCCACCGCCGTGAAGGTGTCGGGCAACAACCCGGTGCTGATCGACAGCTATCTCCAGAACGCCATCGAAGTGGATGTGGACGCCGTGGCCGATGCCGACGGCGAGGTCTATGTCGCCGGCATCATGGAGCACATCGAGGAAGCGGGTATCCATTCCGGCGACAGCGCCTGCGCCCTGCCCCCCTACACCCTGTCCAAGCCCGTCATCGACGAGCTGACGGTGCAGGCGGTGAAGCTGGCCAAGGGCCTGAACGTGGTCGGCCTGATGAACATCCAGTTCGCGGTCAAGCAGAGCGCGGACGGGTCGGGCATCGGCGGCTACGACATCTACATCCTGGAAGTGAACCCGCGCGCCAGCCGCACCGTGCCCTTCGTGGCCAAGGCCACCGGTACGGCCATCGCCAAGATCGCGGCCCGTGTGATGGCCGGCGAGAAGCTGAGCCAGTTCAAGCTGTCCGGCCCCTTCCCGCCGCACACGGCGGTCAAGGAAGCCGTGTTCCCGTTCAACCGTTTCCCCGGTGTGGACATCCTGTTGGGGCCGGAAATGCGCTCCACGGGCGAAGTGATGGGCCTGGACAAGAACTTTGGCCTGGCCTTCGCCAAGAGCCAGATGGGGGCCGGCGTCACCCTGCCCAAGGAAGGCACCGTCTTCATCTCCGTCCGCGACGGGGATAAGGGCGCCATGGTGCCGGTGGCCGCCAAGCTGCTGGAAATGGGGTTCAAGGTGGTCGCGACGCGCGGCACGGCCAAACATCTGGCCGATAATGGCGTCAAGGTCGCCGCCATCAACAAGGTGGTCGAAGGCCAGCCGCATATCGTGGACGCCATGATCAATGGCGATGTGCAGCTGATCTTCAACACGACCGAAGGGTCGCAGGCGGTTTCCGACAGCTTCAGCTTGCGCCGCGCCGCGCTGACCAATAACATCCCGTACTACACCACGGTGGCCGGAGCCGAGGCGGCAGTTGAAGCCATCTCAGCGTTGAAGGTCGGCGGTCTGGACGTGGCCCCGCTCCAGTCTTACTTGAGCGGCTCTTACTAAGGACGGTCTGGTCGGTCGGGGCGGGAAGCCGCCCCGTCGGGCTTGTTTTGTTTCTGGGCTACCTTTACTGGGATAGGGCACGATGGAAAAAGTTCCCATGACGGCTCGGGGGTACAACCGGCTGCAGGATGAGTTGAAGCATCTGAAGAGCGTTGAGCGTCCCGCGGTAATCAAGGCCATCGCGGAAGCCCGCGAGCATGGCGATCTGTCGGAAAACGCCGAGTACCACGCCGCGCGCGAGAAGCAGTCCTTCATCGAAGGCCGCGTGATGGAGCTGGAAGACAAGATCAGCCGCGCCGAAGTGATCGAGCCAACCAAGCTGTCCGGCAATGCCGTGAAGTTCGGGGCTACTATCACCCTGGCGGATGAGGACACCGATGAAGAGGTGACCTATCAGATCGTCGGCCAGGATGAGAGCGACATCAAGCAGAGCCTGATCTCCATCACCAGCCCACTGGCCCGTGCCTTGATCGGCAAGTCGGTCGGCGACAGCGTGGAAGTGACCACGCCCGGTGGCTCCAAGAGCTATGAAATCGTGGGCATCGCCTTCAAGTAAGGCTGTTTCCAAGGTTTCCGTATCAAAGCATCAAACCCGCCCGGCCCCGCCGTGGCGGGTTTGGCTTTTTGGGGGATGTGTGGTTGCCGGACAGAAAATCGCAGGTCAGGTCGAGCGCTGCGCGCGAGCCCTAACAACAGGCTGTTCTGTTAGGACGAGGCTTCGCTTCGACCTGATCTACGGTGCTAACGGATCGTGGTTAACCCGGTATGATTAAGTAATACTTCATGTCATAGTGGTAGGTGGAGGTGCCATAATGCAGAACGTTGAACGGATGAGCATCACGCTGCCCTCAGACATGGTCAGCCAGATCCGCGCCCAGGTCGAGGAAGGTCGCTACGCGTCCAACAGCGAGGTGATCCGGGATGCCCTGCGGCTATGGCAAGAGCGCGAAGCACAGCGCCTTGAGCGAATCGCTAGCGTCCGCGCCCGCATCGCAGAGGCTGATTCTGATCCGCGTCCCTCCGTAACAGACGCCGATATCGAACAGCATTTCAGGGATCGCCTTTCCCGCTCCCTGAATGGCCGGGCGGACCATGCCTGATCTTGTCTATCGCCCAGCAGCGCTAGCTGACCTGGACGCGATTTACGATCATATCGCGGCTGACAATCCGCGAAGGGCTTTTGCTTATGTCCAGGACATCCGAGAGCGTTGTAAGCTCTTGGAAACCCATCCGCGCCTTGGCCCTGCACGCGAGGACCTTGGGATCGGTCTGCGGATTTATACGACGCTCCAACGCGTCGTGGTGGCGTATAGGATCAGCGAAAACTCGATTTCTATTGTCAGGGTGTTTTACGGCGGCAGGGACTACGCCGCCCTGATGCGCGCGCAGGATGACGCTGAACCATCAGATACAGCCTAAACCGGCTCCTCCAGCCCCTCGCCCGGCTTCAGCCACCAGGACGCCTCGGCCAGTTTGCCTTCGAACAGTTCCAACATGGGGCGCTTGATCTTGTCGATCAGGGGCCAGTCGTGGGTGGCGACGATGACGGTCGTGCCCTGCTTGTTCAGTTCGATGAACAGCCGCATGATCTTCATCGACATGTCGCGGTCGATGTTGCCGGTCGGCTCGTCCGCCACGATCAGGGACGGGCTGGTGATGACGGCGCGGGCAATGGCGATCAGCTGTTTCTGACCGCCCGACAGGGTGGCCGGCAGGGCGCCCATCTTGTCGGACAGGCCGACCCATTCCATCAGTTCCGTGACGGCTTCCTTAATGTGCTTTTCGCCATGGCCGGCGATGCGCAGCGGCAGGGCGACATTGTCATAGGCGCTCATATGGTCCAGCAGGCGGAAATCCTGAAAGACCACGCCGATACGGCGGCGCAGTTCATGCAGCCGGTCGCGCGGCACCTTGGATAAAGGCTCCCCGAACAAGGTGATCAGGCCGCGTGAGGGGCGTTCGGAGAGATAGAGCAGCTTCAGCAGGCTGGATTTGCCGGCACCGGTGGGGCCGGTCAGGAACTGAAAGGAACCGGGGGCGAGTTCGAAACTGAGGTCGCGCAGCACCTCCGGCCCATTGCCGTAGCGCAACCCGACATTTTCGAAACGGACCAAACCCCGATCCTCCCTTTATAACTTGGCCCCGTCCCATTGCGGAAGACGGGGCCGTACCTCAATCACCGGCGCTTCTTCTTATGCCGTCCTGCCGGTCGCACCGGATGCCGTGGCGGCGCCGGTGCAGGTGGCGGGGGTGGCGGTGAAGCCTGTGGCGCCGGGCCCGGTTCCTTTCAGGAACAGCCGGCGCCGACTGCCTCCACACCGCTATCCAGATGGCCGCTGTCGCGCACCGGGACCAAGCCCACCTTCTCAAACGACGACAGCGTCTCCTCGGCCCAGCTCCTCAGGTCGGTCAGGCCGCCATGGCCGGTCCAGACATCAATGCCGAAGCGCTTTTCCAGATCGACCTCGGTCATCTTCAGCGCTTCGCGGACGGAGATAAGTTCGCGTTCCAGCAGGGTCCAGATGTCGCTTTCGCAGCGCTTCATGGTGACGATATGCACGCCCATGCCCTGATAGGCCTTCAGGCGCTTGAAGTTCGGGTCGTTCTCATAGGCGCCGAAGCCGCCCGAGACCTCGTTCAGCACCACATAGCGGCGGCCGATGGGCATCCACTCATTCTTGTCGAAGCTGTACTGGATCAGGCCGCGCGCATCCTCGATGGCCTGGCTTTCGGCCTTAGTGGTCACGACCAGATCGATGGGGGGCGAGTTACGGCGGCGCAGCAGGGAACCGGCGTTACGCGCCTCGGCCCAGGCGAACAGCTCCGCCGCGACATTGGCGCCGACATCGATGATATAGCCGCCTTCCAAAACGGTGCGGCCAAACTCATCCCAATACTTGATGGCGAGGTTCGGGTCGGTGGAGCTTTTGACCTTGGTCAGGTCCTCGCCGATGCCCAGTTCCTTCACGTTGCGGAACAGGCGGCCAAACTTGGAGCGCTGGTTCAGGCTGTCGCTGTCCGCGGCCGCCAGCTTGACAGGCACGCCCTTCTGCTCGTGCTGCAGCACCAGCATCTGGGCCGTCAGGGTCTTGCCCTGCCCACCCGTCTTCGCCATCGAGATGAAGGTCCGCGTCATGCCAATTCTCTCCTGCGCCCAGCCTTGAATATTCGGGTGCGACAGGGGCACGGCCATGCCTTGGCCGCCGCCATTGTCGCAGCGGCGGAATCGTTACCCGTTTTCCCCGTCACCTTCAATGCTGCCGGGCCATTAACCGGTGATTTTAGATGAATTTCATCATCGGGCATGTTTGCGGGGTTGCGGCCTTTGCGTGTGTTGATCCAATAGTTCCTAATCTTTGATCGTGTATTGGTCATCATACCTGATAGGATCACCCCGAATATCATCCGAGGGGGAGATGCCACCGTGATCGTTCCCATCCACAGCCGGCGCCTGTCCCTGGCGCCCGTCCTGGCCCGCCTGCGCCTTCTGTTTGCCCTGATGTTCCTGGGTGGCGCGCTGGCCGGCTGTACGGCACAGCTGGCACCGCCCTATGACGCTTCCATTGCTAATGGCGTCGCCAGCCTGAACCAGCAGGCCATGCTGCTTTATGCACAGGTGGCGGGCGGTGTCCCGGCCTCCAGCTTTCCGCAGCGCCAGAGCACCTATACGCAGTTGATCGGGCAGGCCAACGCGCTGGCCAATCTGGCCCAGGCGCGGCCCGACCCCACCACGCTGCCGAAATTCCTGGAGTCGAAGGTCAAGGAATGGACCAAGATCCAGACCCTGGCCGCGCCCACGGGCGACATCCTGACCAAAATCGGGGTTCAGTTCACGACGATGCAGCAGGCCGACCAATCAGGCGGGATCAGCAGCCTGGAGGCCCAGGCCTTCCAGCAGCAGTTCAACATCGATATCCAGCAAGCCCTGACCTATGAGAACGCCCTGGCGCGCGGCGTGCCGCAGCCTGCACCGCAGTCGTAAGGAGACCTTGAGATGACCATCACGCCCATCAACGTCCCCGACCTGATCAACCAGATCAAGACACAGGCCACCGCCATCCTGGGCCAGAATATCGAGACGGCGCAGGGATTCTCCCAGGAGCAACTGGCGGCCATGGCGCAGCAGGCGGAAACCATTGCCGGCGGTATCGCATCGGGTGAAATCCGCCCGTCCCTGCAACAGTTCTTCCTGGATCAGTTGAAGCAGAGCGCCCAGAATTTTGTAAGTGTCCTGGTCGGCCTGTCACTGGTGACGGCAGAGCAGCTTTGGAACGGGGTGGTCGGGACCCTGTGGGGCGCCCTATCGGGCGCCACCGGCCTGCATTTTACCCCGCCCGCCTGGGGTCAGTGACAACGCCGCAGACGTCAGGGCTACGATCCTCACTTCTCTTGCAACCGGGGCATCAGTTCGACCAGGTTGCAGGGGCGGTGACGGTTATCCAGCTGGTATTTGAGGATCAGGTCCCAACCGTCGCGACAGGCGCTGGGGCTGCCCGGCAGGGCAAACAGATAGGTTCCCTTCGCCACCCCACCCGTGGCGCGGCTTTGCAGGGCCGAGGTGCCGATCTTCTGGTAGGAGAGCATGCGGAACATCTCCCCAAAGCCGTTGATCGTTTTCTCAAATACGCTTTCAAATGCTTCCGGCGTCACGTCGCGGCCCGTCAGACCGGTACCGCCCGTGGAAATGACGACATCAATGGCCGGATCATCAATCCAGACGCGCAGCTGATCCACGATGGCGCGGACATCGTCGCGCACAATGGCACGGGCAGCCAGGACATGGCCGTCGCTGGTCAGCCGTTCCACCAGCGTGTCGCCGGATTTGTCATCCGACAGACCACGCGTGTCAGACACGGTCAGCACCGCGATATTCACGGCCAGGAAACGGCGGGACAGGTCAATGCGGGACATGGTTCCTCTAC
>JAEMSB010000048.1 GCA_016463045.1 Niveispirillum sp. | reverse complement strand
CCTGGATATCACGGGCGGCCTTGGGCGCGAAGCCGGACAGGTCCAGCCCCTCCTCCCCTTCCCCGAAAATGCTGGCGCGGGCTTTGGTCATCTTTGTCACTCCTGTCAGTGCCGGGGTCCGTCCACGGTCGCCTTCATGCCGCCCTTCAGCACGGCCACCACTTCAGCCGCGAAGGCCAGGGCATTGGCACTGGCGGCCTTGATATTGGTGACCTGGGCCGGGTCCAGGTCGGCCAGCGTGCCGCCAAAGGCAAAGATGGCGCGGAAGGCGTCGCGCTCATGCAGCTGCGTCTCGAAAACAGGGACCTCGTTATCGGCGAACTCTGCCGCGATGCTTTGCAGGGAGCGTGGGCGGATGGCCGCACTGGTCCGGGTGAACAGCACGGCAAACGGGATGTCTCGGCGGAAAGCGCGTTCCTGGCTGCGCACCAGCCGGATGGCCTTCACCGCCTCGCCAGCATCCAGTTGCGATCCCTGGCTGGGGATGACCACCAGATCGGCCCGGCTCATGGCGTAACCGACCATCATGGAGGCTGTACCTTCCAGATCGACGATGACGAAGGCGGTACGCTGCGCCGCCTCATCAATGGCGTCGGTCACCGTTTCTTCGGTGACATCGGCCAGCACCGTCAGATTGGCGGGCTTGCCGGGCAGCCGCGCCCAGCGGGAAACCGGCTTGTTCGGGTCGGCATCAATGATGGTGACGCTGGCCCCCTGCCCAGCCAGGGCCGTGGCCAGCAGAACCGCGGAGGTGGATTTACCGGCCCCACCCTTGGGGCTGGCGAAGACGATGGTGGGCATGGGCCGGTCCATTAACTCAGGTGCTATCTATATGATAGCAATTGGCTACTAACAGGGGAATATCAAGCATCCTGCCTGATAGGTGATGCATGATAAATCAGAATGCTATCTAAATGCTATTTGATAGCATTTAGATAGCATTCTGATTTCCACCAGGGTAGGTGGCTTTTGTGATGCAGAGTGGTCAGGATCGGGAACCACCCCCTTGGTCGCGATCAGATTGCTGATCACCCTCTCCACATGGACGTTCCCAAGCGGCTCCTTGCGGAACAGCTTAGGACCGGCGGCATCCTGATAAATCCGCAGCAGACCCTTCAGGATGGCGTAACGGGTGACGAGCGCCTGCTGTGGGGCGATGATCACGTCCAGGACGGACGTCGCCAGTCTGGTTCGGCTGATCGTACGGATCGAGTGAAGCTTTGCCCCGCCCCTCAGGCCCGTACCCGTCGGACCGCTCCCAACCAAATCATGGCAATCAATTTAGAAGCAAAAAGCTATCATATAGCTATCATGATAGCAGATAGCCCCTAAGCTACCCTGCGATAGGCCTTGAACCAGTCGAGGAAGCGGGGAATGTCCTCATCCAGGCTGGTGCGGGGGTGATAGTTCAGGTCCTGGCTGCTGGCCGCGATATCGGCGCAGGTCGCGGCGACATCGCCCGGCTGGATCGGTTCCAGCACCATCTCGGCCTTGCGGCCCAGGGCCTGTTCGATCAGGCCGATGAAACGCAGCAGCGGTTCGGGTCGGTGATTGCCCAGATTATAGACGCGGTGCGGCACCACATCCTGGCCGGGCGTGGCCAGCACGCCCGGCCAGGATGTCATCGACAAAGGTGAAGTCGCGGGCCATGTCGCCATGGTTGAACACCCGGATGGGCCTTCCTGCCAGAATGGCTTCGGCGAACAGCATCGGCGCCATAGACGGAGGATGAGCTGGCATAGACGAAATGCTGGAGGCCCGGCAGCAGACGCGCCGCCTCCAGCATCACCACCTGCCCCATCAGGTTGGTCTGGATATAGGTGTAGGGATCGATCGGCGAATGGCGCACCCCGGCCTGGGCCGCCAGATGGATGACGCCCGTGATTTCCGGATGTGCCCTGACCAGTTCCGTCATGCCGTCGCGGTCGGCAATGTCCAGGTTCTGGAAGCGGAAGCCGGGATGGGGCGTGAGAAGGTCCAGCAGCGCCTGACAGGTATGGTGTCCGATGAAGCCGACAGCGCCGGTGACCAGGATCGGTATGGCATGTTCCTACATCGCCGGGTGCATTGGAATGGAGGCTATGAGCGATCCGGCGGGGGATGGCAAGGAGTTGGCGTCAATATGATATCTGAAAGCTATCTGATATCATATTGACGCCAACTCCTGCGCCGCCATTCGTGCCCCTCAGTCGCCGGCGGGCGCATCCGCGCCCTTGGCTACGCCGCATGGGCGGCGCGGCGGTCGTCACCGCCGTACCAACGGTCATAAATTATGACCGTTGGCATTACTCCATGGATGGAATGATGCCGGTTTGGGCCAGATGACGCACAACCGCATCAGCCAGGGATGCCGCAGCGCCGGCACCGGTGTCGAGGCGCAGATCAGGTTCCGTCGGGGGCTCGTAAGGGCTGCCGATACCTGTGAAGTTGGGCAGGGTGCCGGAGCGCGCCTTGCGGTACAGCCCCTTCACGTCGCGTGCCTCACAGATATCCAGCGGGGTATCGACAAAGATCTCCAGGAACTCACCGGGCGGCCACAGGGACCGCGCCATCTCGGGGTCGGCACGGAAGGGGCTGATCAGGCTGACCAGCACGATCAGGCCGGCTTCGGCCATCAGTTGCGCGACATGGGCGACGCGTCGGATATTCTCCACCCGGTCGGCAGGTGTGAACCCCAGATCCCGGCACAGGCCATGGTGGACATTCTCGCCATCCAGGCTCATCGTCCCGCAGCCTGTTGCATGCAGCCTTTGTTCGACCAGATTCGCGATGGTGGATTTCCCGGCCCCTGACAGGCCGTTAACCAGCAGCGCCAGATCCAGGTTGCCCCGCCCTGTCGTGCCATGGCGTTCGCTGTCCCGCGTCAGCTTGTCGATGATGGCCTCCAGCGTGTCGTCCTGGCTGTCGATGGCGCCGGTCAGCGGATAGCAGCCAAGGGTGCGGAACCGCACCTTCCTCATCTCCGGCACTTCCCCCGGCAGCAGGGGCAGGCGGTGATCATCCACCATGATCTAGGTACCGTCCCGCCACACGACGGGACGCGGCTTGGCGAAATAGAGCGGCACGATGGGAATGGCCTCACGCGCGATATAGGCCCAGACATCCTGCTCGGTCCCGTTAGACAGGGGGAAAGCCCGGATGCTTTCGCCCTTGCCGATGCGCCCATTATACAGATTCCAGAGTGCCAGGCGCTGGTTGCAGGGGGGCACTATGATTTCGATACCGGAATGAAAACACCTGCTCCTTGGTGCGGCTACGTTCCTCGTCACGCCGCACACCGCCAAAGGCTGTACCGAAACCGAAATGATCGAGTGTTTACTTCAATCCTTGTGTTCTCATGATGTCGGTATGCACAGCCGATCCATGGCTGATCGGCCCCCCCTGGGCGACGCCATTGGGATTGGTATGGACCAGTCGTTCCAGCCCCAGGTCAGCCGCGATCTTGTCGCGGAAGCCGATCATCTCCCGGAACTTCCAGCCCGTATCGACGTGTAGCAAGAGCAAGGGCAGGCGGCCTGGATAAAAGGTTTTCAGTGTCAGATGCAGCATCACGGCGCTGTCCTTCCCGATGGAATAGAGCATCACCGGCTTGCGGAACTGGGCCACCACCTCTCGGATGATGGGATCCCCTCCGCTTCCAGCTGATCAAGATGGGTCATGCTGCTCATTCTGTTCCAGACACAGGTATGAGCGATCTTGGAGTACGGCAGTCATTCGTCTGAAGACAAACACAACGGCAATGCCCGAATGGTACAGGGGCCGGCAGCTAGGCCCGCCCCTCTCACAAGTCTTACAAACGCAGCAATCCGCTGCCTGTTACAGGCATCAGCGCCTGATCAGGGCTCACGCAGCCCTTCCATCGTGTTGCTCAGGACCCGATCTGCCAGATTGGCGATGATGGGGCGGCTGCCAACGACAATGTCCGCCTGTAACGGCATGCCAGGGACCAGACGGATATCGCCCGGTACATTTTTCAAGTCGACAGACTTGATTTCTGCCCGTACCCGGTAGAAGCGTTCCGTCGCAGCGGAACCGTCATCGCGTGTCGTGAAACTGTTTTCGCTGATGGCCCTGACTTCTGCCTTCACAGTGCCGAAGCGGGTGAATTCATAGGCGTTGAGCTTGACCTGAACCTCATCCCCGACCTTGACGAAGCCTTGATCCATGCCGGCAACCTCCGCCTCCACCTCAAGTGTGGCATTGGTCGGCATCAGGCTGACCAGCACCTCACCCGAAGGTACAACGGAACCAGTACCGACATCGGCGACACTGACCACCGTTGCATCGGCCGCCGCGCGCAGTTCCACCAGATCACGCCGGAACTGCGCCTTGGACAATTCCTCCTCGATCCCGTTCAACTCGTTCTGCTTTGCGGCCAGTTCCTTGGTCAGGAGGGATTGCCATTCCTGGATATAGGCCTCGCGCTCCGCCGTGATGCTCTGCAGCTCATGACGCGAGGTGATGACCTGTTGCTCGCTGTTGGACAGGTTGCGGGAAATCTCAGCTTTGCTGTCCTGGGCGATCAGGACGTTGAGCCGGCTGCCGACTTCCTTGCGGGCCAAGTCTGAGCGCATCTGTTCAATTTCGCTGCTGACCTTCAGGCGGGACCGGTAATGCTCGGCGTCGCGCAGGCCGCTGGCGATCTGACCATTGACGGCCTGCATACGCTGGTCGAATACAGCAATCCGGGATTCCCGCTCCGCCTGCCGGGCCTTCCAGATGGCATATTCGGTCTGCCCCGCCTTGTCGCCGTCGGCAGGCTTGGCAAATGGTGTGCCCATCTGTTCGGCCTGCAAGCGGGCGACCTGGGCCTTCAGCGCTTCACGCGAAGAGCTGAGCTGGGAGACATCGGCGCTTGAAATGGTCGGGTCCAGGATGACCAGCAGGTCGTCCTTGGCGACCGTCTGTCCGGGCCGTACCAGCACTTCCCGCAGCACCGAGGATTCCAGGGGCTGAACCAGCAGGGTCGGCGTTCTCGATACCAGCCGGCCAGGGGCCGACACGACGCGATCGATCTCCACGACACAGGAAAGAGTAATCGCCAGGACGATCATGGCGAACAACGTATGCACCGTCATCCGGACGCGGGCAGGGTACGGAGCGCCCGTGATTTCCGCCATATGGGACTGGAAATCATTGATCGACTGGTCGGCGTTGTCGTAGCGGCTACTCGGCCGCAGGACCAGGGATCGACCGTTCATTGCTGGTTGCTCCGGGGGGCGGCGGGGACTGGTGACGGTTCTGCTGGAACCAGAGATGGCGGTAGATCGGGCAGCGCACGACCAACTCGTCATGGGTGCCGATGTCGTAGACCTGACCGCGCTCCATGACGATGATCTGGTCGCAATCGACCAACGAGGCAAGCCGGTGGGAGATCACCACCATTGTTCTGCCTTCGGCAATGTAGCGAAGGTTGTTGTTGACGATGCTTTCGCTTTCCGGGTCAAGGGCGCTGGTGGCTTCGTCCAGGATCAGGATGGGGGGATCCACCAGCAGGGCGCGGGCGATGGCCAGCCGCTGGCGTTGCCCACCCGACAGGTTGCTGGCGCCTTCCGACAGGACCGTGTCATAGCCGGCAGGCAGGCGCTCGATGAACTCCTCTGCACCAGCCATCCGTGCGGCCTGGATGATTTCCTCGAAAGTCGCGTCGGGCCGTGCGATGCCGATATTCTCGCGGATGGTGCCGGAGAACAGGAAATTATCCTGCAGCACGACCCCCAGATTGGCCCGCAGATGCGTCAGGTCCATCTGACGCAGATCGGTGCCATCGATCTTGATCAGGCCATCATAATCCTGATGCAGACCCTGCAGCATGCGGGTAACCGTGGTCTTGCCCGACCCGCTGCGTCCCATGATGCCGGTGACGCTGCCTGCCGGCAATGCGAAGCTGACACGGTCCAGGGCATAGGATTGAGCGCCGGGATAACGGAAACGCACCTCATCAAAGAGCACGGCCCCTGCAAAGCGCGGGCGCAATCCATGGGTTGAGCGTGTATCTTCGGCTGGGATATTGACCAGCGACGATACTTGGCTCAAGGCGCCACGTATCTCCTGAACGCTCTGAAGCAGACCGGCGATCTGTACGATGGGCTGTGTCACGCGACCCGCCAGCATGGTGAAGGCGATCAAAGCGCCGACAGCCACCGCCCCATCCTGGCTACTGAGCGCCAGATAGCAGCCAAGTAGCAGCGAACCGGAATAGATCAGCTTTTCCAGGGGCTGCAATAAGGTCTGGGGCATGTTCACCAGGAACTGCATGTCCCGGTGGGCCTTCACAGCCTCTGACGCGGCGTCGTCCCATTGCTGACGGCGCCGACCCTCCAGAGCCAGGGTCTTGATCGTACGCATGCCATGCACGGTCTCGATCAGTAGCGATCCCTTCATCTGTTCGGCCCTGACCATACGGCCATAGGCCCGGCCCACGGCCGGCAGGAATACCAGGATGACCAGGAACATGATCAGCGCCACGCCCAGGACAAAAAAGGTCAGGGGCGCGTGCATGTAGAACATCACCGGCAGCAGCACGACCAGTACTGCGCTGTCCAGCAAAGTAGAAAATACCTGACCGGTCAGGAAGGCACGGATGCGGTTGGCTTCCCCGATCTTGAAGCTGATCATGCCCGTGGGCTGCCGTTCGAATACCTCAATGGGAAGGCCGACCAGCCTATCGAAAATATAGGTACCGAGGCGGGCATCGATGCGCGCCGTGCCCTCGGCGACTAACCAGCGCCTCAGATACCCAAAGATCGCATCGAAGATCACGACAAAGCCGACCCCGACCGCCAATACGAACAGGGTCGACATGCGCTGATGGACCAGCACGCGGTTAACGACCAGAAAATAAAGCAAGGGCGGCACAAGGGCGAAGAACGACATGGCCAACGCGGAGAATCCGACATCGCGGAAAATCCGCTTGTCCTTGGCCAGTTGCCGGATCAGCCACCCGATGCTGAAATCCTCGTCGGCTTGGCTGGTGCCGTGCTTGCGCTTGAACAGAACCGCTTCGCCAGCCCAGATTTCCGAAAGACTGACGAGATCATACGGTTGCGGCTGTGAACCATCGGTCGGGTGGCGCAGCAAGACAACGGGCGGGGACGATTGCACATGTGTATTTATGAGAACCTGCGCCGTACCGTCTTTCATGCGCAGCAAAGCCGGGACGGCCCGGCCTAGGCGCAGCAGATGTTCGAAGCGCAGGTGGGTCCGCTGTGCTTTCAGCCCGTTTTGATCCGCAGCCGCTACGATGCTGGCTGCTGATACTTCGCCGTTGCTACGGGCGAATTGCCGGATCAACTGTTCTTGAGACAGATGCAGGCCGTGGTGGCGGGCGATGAAACACAGAGCCTCAAGCATCGTGTGTGACGGAGGGCCAGCATTCTCCTCCGTATTCACCTCCGCGTGTACCATGCTGTCCCTTCTAAGAAGCCGCAACTCATCCTGATGAGGTTTTGAGTGCAGCGCGAAATTGGCCGTTCCGGTAAGAGTAAGTCAAGCCTGACGATGCTCGCCTCTATCCAAAGAGGAATGCCTGAGCCGCTAGCGACTTTCCTACAGCAGAGCCTGCAACCGTTCCATCTCTTCTCGGATGGCCGCAGCGCGGCTAGCAAGGCCAAGGTCCTCAATATCATTGACATCATGTGCGGCAAAATGATCGTCCGGTCGCCGCCATGCTGTTGATCCAACCTGTTCGGTCGCTTGCCCCCTGTTACGCTTATGATGCCATTCCGCTCTGGATTTTGTGAAATAATGGTTGAGGACCAAACGCTTGGCACCTGGTACGGCATGATTGTCCGGATGGCCTTGGCTACCCCCCAACTGCCAGAACTCATCCACAAGACAACCTTGTGCAAGCTGGGTCGTGTGGATATCAGGACGAAGGACGGCGCGCGCTTGGACAATCGTCTTGACCAGATTGTTGCGGGAATCCGGGGCATGCGCGCGGCGGGTGAAGCGGCTTACCACCAATTCGTCGGCTCTGTCCTGATGGCCGTTGGAGCCGAACAGCCGCCAAGGCACCATGAGCCCTGCTGCCGCTTCATAATCCTTCAAGATTTCCGGAACCGTCTCACCCCGCAGCGGGTTCAGGAATTCATCGGCGTCAATGAAGGCAACCCAGTGGCTGCGCTCAGCTAGGCGGGCCAAGCCCGCGATGTAGGCCGGCCTTTGGACGGCCACACCCGGTATGTCCGGCCAGGGGACATAATCCACAATGCCCGCCCTTGCCAGTTTGGCCAGCAATTCACTGCTTCCGTCCGTGCTGCCATTGTCGAAGATCACAAAATGCTCGACCCCGACAAGCCGGTGATATGCCAGCCATTCCAGCAGATAAGGCCCTTCATTCTTGACGATCGCACAGACCGACAGGGTGATCGCTGGAGCCGCTTCCAGCGGCTCCAGTGGACGGAAACGGAGATTAGGTAATGTCAAGCGGGCCGGAGTACCTGCCAGCGGGGTGCCGTCAGGGACCTGTACGATCAGCTCCCCTGCACGACCATCCAAATGGCTGTCGGGCAGGGAGACAAAAAAGGCATGGTTCCCTGAACCGATGCCGGCAGCCTGGAGGTCAGGGCGGTGCGTCGCTGCTAGGCCGCTGGCTATGGGTTCTCCATTGAACAGGACACGAACCTCAACCCGTTCATCCGGATTAGACGGATTCCAGGCCCAGCCACAGATGGCCCGGCCACCAATACAGTCGAAATGTCCTTGTACAGACATCATCGCCCCCACGCCTGACGGGGCGGCAGAGCCAAACCGGTAAAGGGAACACCATCAAGGTTTAGGTTGGGGCTGTAATACGGATCGGCCAGGGCGACATGTGACCAGCGGCGGCGCATATACAATTCCTCTTTCATGGCCCTGGCCCGTTTGTCAGGCGTATCGTCGCGGCCCCGGCTGACGCTCTCATAATGGTACAGGTCTATATGGGGGGTCCAGACGATGTTATGTCCGCGTTCGCGCAGGCGCAGGCAGAGATCGACATCGTTGAAGGCGACGGGCAGATTGTCCGCGTCGAAGCCGCCCAATGCCTGGAAATCAGCTTGGCGGATGAACAGGCAGGCGGCTGTGACGGCACTGTAATTGCCGGCCACCTGCGTGCGGTAGAAATAGCCCTCATCCGCCACGCCGACATGCTGGAAGGCGTTTTCGGCCAGTCCGCCCGTCCCGACGATGACGCCACCATGCTGAAGCATGCCATTGCCAAAGCGCAGACGCGCGCCGACGGCCCCAACCTCGGGCCGCGAGAGCAGGCCGATGGCGGTTTCCAGCCAATCCGGCGTGATCAGTTCCACATCATTATTGATGAAGCCCAAAATGTCCCCGTCGGCCTGGGCCGCCGCAAGGTTGTTCATGTCGGCATAATTGAAGGGCGCGTCATAGGGGAGGACACGGAAATGTCCCTGCTGCTTTCCAGCCTCCAGCCAGGCCAGCGTCTCTGACTGTTCGCTCTGATTGTCGATGATCAGGATTTCATAGTTCGGGTACTGGGTACGCTGCCGGATACTGTCCACGGCTGTACGCAATAGTTCCAGCCGGTCGCGGGTGGGGATGATCAGGCTGATGCGGGGGGGATTTGCGGGCAGCCGCCAACGGATACGCCGCAGCCCCTGTCGTGGATTAATGATCTCCACCTCTGCCCTGCCGGACAGGCATGCCGCGATCAGTTGGGCGATATCGTTGCTGACGGCCTCCGCCGGCGGGCGTTCCAGGCTGCCCAGAACCTCTGGCAACCGCACGATGCGGGCCGAATCGGTCGACAGCATGGCCCCATAGCGCATGCCCGCCAGGGTCCGCCGCTGGCCCTGGCGGGCCAGGACCTCTTCCCGGATCAGCGTGACGCCCCGTATGTAATCCTGTGCCAACGCCAGGTCAGGACTCCAGGTCGGCCGGAACCAGGGAAAGGGTTTGCCGTCACGCGTCACCTGCATGTCGGCATAGACGATGTCCGCCCCCGTCTCCACAGCCAGGGACAGCAGCCGCTGTGCGGCATTGGCGAAGGGGATGGCGCCTTCATCGACGCACAGAAGATAGGAACCGCCATCAGGCGCCTTCAGGCGCAGGGCCCGTTCAGGCAGGTCCGCCGGCCAATCAGCCAGTGAAACCTCTCCCGCCTGCGCCCGGTACCAGTCGGCGTAATAGGCAAACCCGACGGAGCGGGGCAGCAGGGTTTCGACATGGCGCAGATAGCAGTCGAGCAGCAACCCCACCCCTTGCCGCGACGTCTCATCCCCCTCCGGGATGGCCAACAGCCTGCTCAACAAGGGCCGCGCCCCCTCGGTGAGGCCAACGAAGCTGACAGGGCTGCCGGGCAGGGGGCCGTAATCCCCTGCGACCACGGTCACCTCACGGGTGACGCCATCCAGCATCCAGAAGGGCATAGGCAGGGAAAAAGCATGGTTTCCATTGCCGATGCCGGCATTGATGAGATCGCCGCGCCTTTCATCCGCATCCGTGGCAGAGACTTCCTGTCCATCGACCAGCGCACGTACGCGCACGGCCCGGTCGGGGGCATGCGGGTGCCAACACCAGCCTTTGATGTTCGTCCCCAGCACCGTATCGACATTGCCCCGGATCAGGGAGGCATCATTGGCCAGTGCCGTCTCGTCCGGTGCGGGCAGGTCGTCTTGTGTGAACAGGATGCTGCCGCTGGATGCTTCACGCACCAGGAAGGGCTGACCGACCTCAAGATGAAGGGGGATGCGGAAGCCGCACCGGCCGTCGCCATGCCCGCCTTGGGCCACATCTTGCCTGTCCAGATTGGCCACACCAGCCGCCACTGGCTGGCCTTGTACTTCTACGCTCAACAGAAGGCGGCGCCCCGGCTCCGCAGAATTATAGGCCCATCCGACAAGCACATTGTCGGTGTATGTTTCCAGATAGCCGATCACCCGCATCTTTCCGACGCCCCTGTCCGGATGATTGCTGAGAAGGTGCCTATACACGGCCATGGCCGCCATGGGCAAACCATACCCATATCTGCGTTGATGCAGGCAGCGATCATGCCGCCATGGCGCGGTCCAGCAGGTGGGGCGTCAGGGGGCCGAAATCCACGACGCGGCCCTGCTCCAGCACAGCCACCTTGTTGCACAATCTCTCCACCAGGACCCGGTTATGGGTGGCGATCACCATGAGGGCGGAACGGTCGATCAGGCCGTTGACCCGCTGTTCGGCCCGCTCCATGAAGGCGCTGTCCCCCGCCGTGATCCATTCATCCAGCAGCAGGATCTGCGGGGAGATGGCCGTCGTCACCGCGAACATCAACCGCAGCAGCATGCCCGAGGAATAGATTTTCACCGGCAGGTCCAGATAGCTGCCCAGACCGGAGAAAGCGCTGATTTCCCCCGCATAGGCGTCGACCTCTGCCGCACTCATGCCCAGCAGCAGGCCGCGCAGCCGCACATTCTCGCGTCCCGTCGCCTCAGGATTGATGCCGACCATCAGGTCGAACATGGGGGAAACCCGGCCCCGGACATGGACCCGGCCCCCCGTCGGTTCATAGATGCCGGCCATGGTGCGCAGCAAGGTGCTTTTCCCGGCCCCATTATGCCCGACCAGGGCGACGCGGTCGCCTTCCTGCAGGTGCAGATTGACGCCCGCCAGCGCATCGATATGGACCCGCGCCCCCGGCTCGCGCCCGATGCGCCCGCCCGTCGACAGGTTGAGAGCTGTCTTCTTCAGGGACCGTCCATGCAGCCCGAAAATCTGGAAACGGACACTGACATCCTCAAGGCGGATTTCGACACTCATCGGGTCACGTCCAGTAGGTGATGCGCGGGCGGGCCGCCCGGAAGGTCAGCAGGCCTGCCAGCAGGCCGGAGAGCGCGATCAGCCCCGATACCAGCCAGTGCATGGGATCGCTGTGGCCGGTGGTCAGCGGCTGGCGCAGGATTTCCAGCAGATAATAGAACGGGTTCAACAGCAGGGCCGGATGGCCTTCCGCCAGGAAGCTACCCTTCCACAGGACCGGCGTGATGAAGAAGGCGCCCGTGATGATGGTGGCCACGATCTGGGACACATCGCGGAACCGCATGCAGATGCAGGCCAGTGCCAGGCCCCAGCCATAGCCGGACAGGGCCAGCAGCGCCAGAGCCAGCAAGGCCAGCCCCATATCCAGAAGCGAGACCGGCACGCCAAACCACAGCAGGACCGCCACGACGATCAGGGCATGGTGCAGCAGCACCAGCAGATTGCGGGCAACGACCCGGCAGACGAACAGGGTCAGGGGCAGGCGGATCTGTTTCAGATAGCCCTCGGCCTCTGTCAGGGCTGTGCAGTTTTCGTTGATCAGGCCCGTGATCAGGGTCCAGGCCACCATGCCGACGGCGACATGCGGCAGGAAGGCATGGACATCGACATTGAAAAGATTAGCGTAAACGACACCGATGCCCACGGTGAAGGCCAGCATGCTGATCGTCACCCAGAGCGGACCCAGCAGTGAACCCCGGTATTTCTGGCGGATATCGCTGGCGGCCAGGGTCAGCCAGATCCGCCAGCAGGCCAGCCCGCGTCCAATATCGGCGAATGCCAGGGCGAAGGAGGGCGATCCATCCGCCCGGAATTCTTCAAGCCGGTCGGTACGGGCCGCAGCCGTCTCCGGTTGGCGATCTGACATGACGAACATACTTCTCATTTCCGAGGTTCGGGCCGCAGATATATCGTAACGGGTGCCAGCCTCAAATGTTGATCGAAACCCTGTCTGCCATGTTCCGCACCGGCAAGGTTGGTTTTGTTTGGTCAGTCCTTCCGAAACCCGTATACTAAATCAATTCCTTATGTGGTAACCCATCTTCGGTTATCAGAAGCCAAAGTAATGGCGATCAGCCTAATCCAGATAGAATAGCCATGAGACTGCGAAATAAGATAAGATGGCTTTACGAGGAGATGGTCGATTTATTCGATTTTATCCGCGCCTACATGTTGTACATCTTTAAGCCGAATTACATTCGCCGCAAGTGGGATGGAGAGAGCACTCTATCCGGCGCAAGGCGAGTGGCGGTTTTCAATCACTTCGACAAGCGCGGCGTGGTCCATGATTATGTCCTGCATTATCTAAGTGAGTTGCAGCGCGCTGGTTTTACCATCGTCTTTACCAGCAATTCCCCCCGTTTCCCCAAGGCCAGTGTGGAGCGTTTGTCGCCCCTGGTGGCGCGGATATTGTGGCGCGCCAATGTCGGCTATGATTTTGGGGCCTTCAAGGATGGCATCGCCCAGATCCCCGATGTGAACGGCCTGGAGATGCTGCTGGTCACCAATGACAGCATCTATGGTCCTGTGCAGGATCTGGGCGAGATCATCGGCAATGCCGATCCCGCCGCGGCAGATGTCTGGGGCATCACCGACTGCTGGTCGCGCCTTTTCCATCTGCAGAGCTATTTCGTGCTGTTCCATCCCCGGGCTCTCCAGGATCCGGCCTTCCGCCGATTCTGGCGCTGGCTGCCCTATTTCCGGCGCAAGGAATGGGTCATCCGGTATGGGGAGATCGGGCTGACGCAGTACCTGATGAAATACGGTCTGCGGTGTCAGGCGCTTTATCCCTATCGTGCCATGGTTGCCCGCGTCTCTGGCCCGATTGAGACCTATCTGGACAAGACCGACCCCAAGGATGATCCCATCCGCTATCGCTATCTGGAGATGATCGGCCGTTTCCTGCGCGAGGGTGTGGCCCTGAACCAGACGCATTTCTTCTGGGATGAACTGCTGGTGACAAGCCGCTGTCCCTTCATCAAACGCGATCTCCTCCAGCGCAATCCCGTGGGCATCCCCTACCTCCAGTACTGGGAAACCTTGCTGAAGGATGTGTCATCCTATGATGCGCGCCTGATCGTGAAGCATCTGGAATATTCAATGCGCAACCGCGTTTACTGAGGCGGGAAGGCTGCCAGCAGGGCGTCATTCAGGACTTTCGCTGGCAGGCCTGCCGGCAGCAGCAGGCCGCCACCGGCCATGCGCAGCCTTTCCGCCTGGGCCCCCAGGTCGAAGGCCGCCACGGGCAAGCCGGCCGCCATCACATGGCTCAGCGCATAGCACCAGGTCTCTGGCCAGACAGAGGGCAGCAGGGCCGCATGCGGGCGCAGCTCCGCGAGAAGTGCGGGAACCTCGTCCTCCTTGTAACGGCCTGTGATGAAGGCCCGGCCGGTATCCGCCAGCGCGTCGTCATCCACGCTGTAGCCCAGAATCAGGAACCGCAGCGGCAGATCCCGTTCCGCCGCATCGCGTGCGCAATCCAGCAGCAGCCCATAGCCCTTGGGCGGCCCGATGGCGCCGGGAACCACGATACGCAGCGCCTCCCCCGGCCGCCGGACCGGCAAGGCGGGGGA
>JAEMSB010000469.1:2436-3853 GCA_016463045.1 Niveispirillum sp. | reverse complement strand
AAGGCGACGTCATCTATTGGCGTTCCGGCCCCTATCTCTACGCCCTGCTGGGCACCGCCGACACCAAGGCCCTGGAACGCCTCGCCAACCTGATCGCCCGGCCCAGCCCGCAATGATCGCGGGGATTGGCCCCTTCCAAAAGTATGATAAATAGGCGCAATCTCAAGAGAGGGTTCCCAATCCCCCTCCCTACCCGTGCCTATTGCTGATGGAACCGCAATGATCCCCGCCCCGTTTCAGACCCTGGTCCGTGTTGCCAAGGATACGCCCGGCGTGTCGGTGACCCTGGCCGATTTCAACCCCACCTTCCTGCCGCGTTTCTTCGGCTTCGCGGCCGAAAGGGCGCGGGGGCGCTATGCCTTCTGTCTGGTCAATCCGATGGGACGCGTGGTGCTCTCCTATGCCGATCCCTGTACTGTCCTGACGGCTGATCGCACGGCCCTGGCCAAGGCCATGACCGCTGTCCAGATCGGTTATGGTTCTGACATCTGGGGCGATGGTTTCAACCCACAACTGGCCGGCATGCCGGGCCTGTGCGCCTATAAGGGATCGCGTGCCCTGCTGGTGCCGGCCACCCCACATCCGCTCTATCTTGGGTGCCTGGGTGTCAGCAGCGGTGCTGCCGGCGATGACGACCCGCTGTGCCAGATGCTGGCCGATTTCATCCTGACAGAGGCGGCACGTGCGCCGGGCAGCGTCGTGGCGCTGCAATAGGCTCCACACGACCTGAAACCAGCCAGGAAAAAGGCCCCGCCCCCGAAGCGGGGCCTTTTTTGCGTTCGGCAAAGGCGAGGCCCACCTTCCCGCTTTCCTAATTATGAAATTTGTTTTATTTATTCCTCCCGCCGTCCCATGCACCGCACCGGGGGACGGACAAAAGCAGCCCCGCCAAAGGGGCCGATCCATGGGAAGGAAAAATCAATGAAGCAGGCAGTTGTCCGCCGTCACGTTCGCGCCGCCCTGTTGACAGCGCTGGCGCTCGGCCTCGCCACCCCCATCGCCTGGGGACAGGCGCATCAGGGACTGGGTGGTTCCGGTGGCCTTGGACCCGGCGGCTACGGCCCCTTCGATGCACAATTTCCTGCCGGCGGCGACGGTCTGGCCAAGCCTAAGCTGGAAGAAAAGCAAAGCCCCGGCACACCGGTGCCCGCGAACGCCCCCTGGACGCTGTATGGCTGGGTACAGGCCGAAGCGGCGGGCAAGGGCCTGTCGCTGCTGGGCGGGTTCGCCACCGCCGACGGTAAGGCCCCCGCCTGGTTCCTGGCCCTGTCCGATGGCAAACCGGCGGTCGTGGCAGGGGCCAAGACCATCAGCGGCGGCAAGGCGCTGGCCGCGGGTCAGTGGGCCTTCCTGGCCGCCAGCTTTGACGGGGCCAAGGTCCGGCTCCATGTCGATGGACGGGAAGTCGCCTCAGGCG
>JAEMSB010000469.1:0-2426 GCA_016463045.1 Niveispirillum sp. | reverse complement strand
GCCACCCCGGCGGCCATGGCGCAGTTCATGCTGGCCCCGCGCCGCAGCCGCACCGCCGCCTTCGTGCCCGCCGGCACCACGCCGTTCGCGGGCCGTCTGGCCGGCTTCTCCGCCTTGCCCCGCGCCTTGTCGGCCAGCGATATCAAGGCCCTGGGCGGCAGCGCCCCCAGCATCGACCTGACCAATTTCGAAAGCGGCGCCCCCAGCTGGCCCGTGCAGGTGCGGCAGATGTATGGGCAGGTGGCCCCGCAGGACCCCTGGACCCGGCCCAAGGCTAAGACGGGCTTCAGCCAGCCGGTGGCGAAGCCCATCATCGAAACCCCCGCCCTGGCCCCGCTGGGCAATGGTGAATGGGTGCTGGGTGCCTGGAAGCTGGTAGAGGCGCCGAAGCTGCGTGATGGCGGCCCTGCCCTGTCACGCCCCGGCTATGATGCCAAATCCTGGTATGTGGCGACGGTTCCGGGAACGGTGCTGACCACCCTGGTTGATCGCGGCGTCTATCCCGATCCTGATTACGGCCTGAACAATCTGGCCATCCCGGAAAGCCTGAACAAGCAGGATTACTGGTACCGCAGCGAATTCACGGTCCCCGCCGATCAGGCCGGCAAGCGCCTGCAATTGTCACTGAATGGTGTGAATTATCAGGCGGAAGTCTGGCTGAACGGGCAGAAGCTGGGCAACATGAAGGGCGCCTTCATCCGCGGTCGCTTCGACGTGACGGGCATCGCCAAGCCGGGTCAGGCCAATGCGCTCGCCACCCGCGTCAGCCCCCCGCCGCGCCCCGGTATCCCGCATGAGGAAAGCCTGACCTCCGCCGTGGGGGAGAATGGCGGCATCATGGCCCTGGACGGCCCGACCTTCGTGGCGTCCGAAGGCTGGGACTGGATCCCGTCGGTGCGTGACCGCAATACCGGCCTGTGGCGCAACGTTACCCTGTCGGCCACGGGCGACGCTCGCCTGGGCGATACACAGGTCATCACCTCCCTGCCCAAGAATGATCATTCCGTCGCTGATATCAGCGTCAATGTCCCGGTGGAGAACCTGTCGGGTCAGCCCCTATCGGCCAGCGTCACCGCCAGCTTTGACGGGGTCAGCGTGACCAAGCAGGCGACCATTCCCGCCGGGGGCGGCACCATCGCCCTGTCGCCTGCCGAATTCCCGCAATTGTCGGTGAAGAACCCGAAACTCTGGTGGCCCAACGGCTATGGTGAGCCGACCCTGCACCAGATGAAACTGGCTGTATCGGTCAATGGTCAGCCGTCGGATAGCCAGGAACTCCGCTTCGGCATCCGCGAGGTCACCTACGAATTCTCCCTGATGGATCAAAAGGGGGCGCTGCGCCGGGTGGAGGTCGACCTGACCGACGCCCATTCACGCGGGGAGAAGATCATCGACGTCACGCATGAGGGCATCCGCAAGGTGCCCGACGGCTGGGCCGCCTCGCTCTATCCCGGTGCCGAAAACTCCCCCGCCGTGAAGCCGGTGGACGCCGCCGAACTGTCACCGCACATGGTGATCAAGGTGAACGGCGTGCGCATCGCGGCACGCGGCGGCAATTGGGGAACCGATGATTGGCGCAAGCGGGTGGCGCGCGAGCGGCTGGAGCCCTATTTCCGCCTGCACCGTGACGCGCATGTGAACGTCATCCGCAATTGGGTCGGCCAGAATACGCAGGAGGAATTCTTCGAACTGGCTGATGAGTACGGCTTGATGGTGCTGAATGATTTCTGGGCCTCGACCCAGGATTATCAGCTGGAACCGCAGGATGTGCCGCTGTTCATGGCCAACGCCACCGACACGGTCCGCCGCTATCGCAACCATCCCTCCATCGTACTCTGGTTCGGGCGCAATGAAGGCGTGCCACAGCCGATCCTGAACGAGGCGCTGGATACCATGATCCGGGCCGAAGATGGCACCCGCCACTATACCGGCTCGTCGAACCGCGTGAACCTGGCCGGCAGCGGCCCCTACAATTACCGCGAGCCTGACAGCTATTTCACCGAACATGCCCAGGGCTTCTCGGTGGAGGTGGGCACCCCCTCCTTCCCCACCATGGAGGCGCTGAAGGCCGCCATGCCAGAGACGGAGCTGTGGCCCATTTCCGACAGTTGGGCCTATCATGACTGGCACCAGACCGGGAACGGCGCCACCCAGACCTTCATGGATGCCATCAACGCCAAGTTCGGTCCCGCCAACAGCCTGGCGGACTTCGAACGCAAGGCGCAGATGCTGAATTATGAAGGCTACCGGGCCATCTTCGAGGGCATGAATGCCGGCCTGTGGACCAAACATTCAGGCCGCATGCTGTGGATGACCCAGCCCGCCTGGCCCAGCACCATGTGGCAGATCCTGTCGCATGATTACGACACGCACGGCGCCTTCTACGGCATGAAGAAGGCCTCTGAACCGGTGCATGCGCAGCTGGA
>JAEMSB010000468.1 GCA_016463045.1 Niveispirillum sp. | reverse complement strand
CCAGACCGCCGAACACCCCGATGGCGAAGACAATGTCCATCCAGAATGGCAGGCCGAAATATAGTTCCGCCTGTGCCGCATCCATGCCCATGGTCACCAGCCGGTCTGTTGAGGCGGTGACGGTCGCCAGGAACTGTACAATGCCGAAAATGTTCCAGGCCACCCCGAACAGGGCCAGAAAACGCAAGCGTAAAAGGTCTGCTCGGACAGGTGGTGTCAGGGGTTGGGAAAGATCGAAGGTGCTCATGCCTGCTTCTCCTTATCTCAGCGCCGCGTTTGGCACCGGTCATTGCAATGACACCCCGACAATCTCCATTTCGACATGTCCCCAAAAAAAATCGACGCGAAACCGAATTTTCATGTGCGGTGTAGTTGACGGTGTCTACTGCGGCCCAAGCTTGTTGACAGCGTCAACACGAGAGATGGACGGGCAGGAAATGCTGGCTTGGGAGATGGGGCGATGATCCGGCTTGGAAAGCTGCTGCTGGCGGCGCTCTTGGGTCTGGGGCCGGGCGGCTGCGCCTTCAGTACGGGGTTCAAAGGTCCAGGCTATGTGCGGGGAACCGGGGTGACGCTGCCAGGTGACGGCCCGGTCGTGCTGTCCCTTACCCAGGCAGGCTTGAAGCCAGGGGCCGCGGGCCGGCGTCTGTTCTGGGAAAGGACCGACAGCATTCATAGGGGGCTAGAGGCGCAGCCGGGCTTGATCGGCTATGCACTGCGGCGCACCCTGGACGGATCGATGGTCTGGACCATGACGGTCTGGCAGGACGAGGTGGCCCTGCGCGCCTTCCTGCGCAGCGAGGCGCACCGTAACGCGGTGAAGACCGCCATGGAGGGGGTGGACAGCGCCGTGTTCGCCCGCAAGACCCTTCCCCGCTCTGCCATCCCGATCGATTGGGATGCGGCGCTGGCGATTTTGGAGCGTGAAGGCTATTCCTACCAGTGACGAGGGTGAACGACACGGATTGGCAGGATGCCGGCGGATCGCGGACGGCCAGAAGACCTTAAAGAAGCCTGTGTGACGGAAGCGTTGGCCATCATCGCGGCCACGGGACTGGAAACGCTAAGCCTGCGCGAGGTCGCCCGCCGACTGAGCGTGTCACACCAAGCCCCCTATCGGCATTTTCCTAGTCGCGACCATATTCTGTCCGCTGTCGTAGCCCGCGCCTTCGACCATTTCTCGGCATATCTTGACAGCCGTCAGCAGGTGCCGGACAACCCCGCACAGGATCTGCGCGGCATGGGGCTGGCCTATCTTTCCTATGCCGATGAACATCCGCTGCAGTATCGGCTGATGTTTGCGACACCCCTTCCCAACCCGGCTGATCATCCCGGCATGATGCAGTCCGCGCGGCACGCCTTTACGCTGCTGGAGCAGGGGGTGGCGCGTATGCGGGCGACCCAGGGGCAACCATGTACCGAGGAGCTTGTAACACTGGATGCCCTGTTCATCTGGGCCGCATTGCATGGCCTGGCGGGCATTAGGGGCGGCTGTGCCATTACGACCCTGAGGCTTTCCTCCGACATCCTAGGACAAGCACCAGCGCATCTGCTGGGTCGGATCGGTCAGGCAATGGGGAACCCGTGTGGAGCCAAAGCAGACGGGTGAAACAGACCGGGGGTGCCGGAATGTCAAACTGGTGACCAGTGGGCATCGACAGGTTGGATGCGGGTGTTGGCACTCCCGATTTGAACCTGCGCAGCTAATAGATTGATTTTGATAGAGACTATGTAACAGCAAAGAATCTGAGCAAAAACAAAAGCCCCATAACCAGTTGAGGCTATGGGGCTTTTCATTATGAGTTTGGATGCGGGGGTAAGACTTGACCGATGGTATAGCAATTTATCCGTGAACATTTATCAGGAAGGAATGGCACCACTATCCTGCAATGCTCGGAGCATGACCGCTGCACCGCATTGCTTTGATACTGCATCTACGGAGAATACTCCGTCTTTTATGAACTTTCCTCGAGTATAATGGTTCGAAAAACTCCATAGGTAGGGTGAGTTAATATTGCGTGCAAGATAGCCGGTGCCGTTATAGGCTTCCCAACGCTGGAGCGCCGTGGAGACAGTCCAATCATCGCGCCCGACAAGCCCTTCATAGGTAAGCGCATCAACTGCACTGGATTCCCAGTCATTGGGCGGGGACCATATCTTGGGACGGCCCTTGGGCACATGAATGGTCTTTGCCGACAAGGCGTCGCCATTATGAAGATGTCCGTTGAAATTGAAGCTCGCCTCTAAGGCATGTAGGGCGCCGATGAACCACCAGGGTACTCCCGTGCGCTGGGTGACGGCCTCATAGCGGGACCTGTTCTTGAGGAGCATCCGGAGGTGCCAAGCCACCTCGCCCTTCCGCTCCGGACGGATTTCACAAGTGGCGTAAAGCGCGTCGTACGTCGCCCCCGACATCGCCGCCGCAGGGGGGGCTTCGGCGAACTTTTCGGGCGTCGGCGGGTCCCGCACAAGCGACGCGAAGCGGCTGAGCATGCTGCCGGCGGCTTCGGTGGAGAGGGGGTCGGCCGCCACCTCCTGTATTGCCAAAAGACGTTCGATCAGCGGGTGGCGAGCCCAAACCGCCTCCGCTTCCGCCGAGAGCGACGCGAACGGCTGGTCGGGCAGTGAGGCATCCTCCACCCGCGCCGACCGCGCATCGGCCATAGCCTCAACGGCCGCAATGTCGGGAGAGGTGGCGACGATCAGCTGCGCGGCGGCGGCGAAGTCGACCGCCTCGAACGGATTGGCCGGCAGGGACACCGGCATGGCCTGCGGCGTGGCGACGGCTTCGAAGCCTTCCACGGAAAGCGCTGATCCCGCAGTCCAGCGCGGCCCGAAACGGTAAACAGCATAGTACATTATCTTTGCGCGAGCATCGCTCACGCCACTGCAAAGCATGGCGTCATGGAAAGCCCGGTGGGTCTCCCGCCAGGGACGGCTGCGTTCATCGCAATAATAGTCATGCACGATGGACGCATCCCTGTAGAGTCCCTCAAAGGGACCGCCGATCAGCGACCAAAGCACTTTCGGGATGGAGGCTCCGTCCACGATGGCATCCATTGGCACCGGCCATTCCCTGCCGCTCTCCTCCAGATAGGAGAATGGTCGCTTCAGGCGCATATGCCGGCCGTCATCAAGCCATTCGGTAAGTGGCGGGGCGCCGTCAAAACGACCGTAGCCAGCGCTGGCTATCTCCAGGAAACGGTCTTCGGTTTCCGGCCAAGCCAAGGCCGTGGGACGCAGGACCGCGACAAGGTCGGTTCGGCTGGAGATCGGCCGCAGCCGAACCTCCGCACCCTGCTGGCGGGCAATGGCCACGCTGGTGGTGGTGCGTCCACCACCGCCAGCCTCGATCATCTGCCCATTCCCCCAGGCAAGGCCGATATGGCTGATCCCGGCATCCTGACCGTAGAAGACGAGATCGCCGGGGCCAGCGTCCGCTGGTGCAACCACCGCGCTGCGGCCACGGCTGAAGAAGCGATAGAGCCCCTCAGCGGTCTGATCACCGGGCGGATCAAGGTTCAACCGGGCAAGCGCCCATTGAGCGAAGCCGGAGCAATCATAGCCGTCAGACCCTTCCCCGCCCCAAATATAAGGCTTTCCCAGCTCGGCAGCGAGCATGTCCTTCCATTGTTGACGCGTGATCATCATGCCCTCCTTTTTCAAGGACGCAACGGCAGTTGCCCGTAGAGACCCGCACTCGCGGAAAGGCCGTAAGGCGCGATGAGAACAGCCGGGATCACGACCACCGGCAGCCCGTACCCGATAATCATGGGAAACCCGACGGAGCCGATCAGCCCTTTCCGACAGCCGAAGAATCTTCCGGTAGCGCATATATCTAACACTCTTATAAATAGAATGTAATTT
>JAEMSB010000047.1 GCA_016463045.1 Niveispirillum sp. | reverse complement strand
TCGGGGGCCGGGGCGGTCTGGTCATTCATGGCGGTCAGGGCGCGCAGCGGGGTGAAGGCGGGGTGCGTGGCGGTCAGCATGATCGTTCCTTTCCGGTTCCTGAACCAGAAAATGACGCAAGCCCCCGCCACCCCCCAACCGATTTTTGCGGTCGTCCATAGTCCGCCCCTGCTGTCCCGTTGACGCCACCATCGCTCAGGCCCCACCATGCCCCCTGCCACCAAAGGGAGAGCGGCCGGTGAAGGAGAAGGAGCTTCGCATCGCGCTGGTCTGTTATGGCGGGGTCAGTCTGGCCGTCTATATGCACGGGGTGACCAAGGAACTGTGGAAGCTGGTGCGGGCCAGTCAGGCCCTGCATGCGGGCCGCAACGCGCATGGCAATGGCCATGCCGGCAGTTTCCAGGCGGCGCTCGCCGGCGATCCCCGGCCCTTCGATACCGAATCCATCTATTTTGACCTGTTGCGCGATCTGCTGCCCGACCTGTCCTTACGCGTCCTGATCGACGTGGTGGCGGGCGCCAGTGCCGGCGGCATCAATGGCGTGCTGCTGGCCCGCGCACTGGCCCATGATCTGGATTTGGAACCGCTGACCAGCCTGTGGCTGGAAAATGCCGATGTGACACAGCTGCTGACGCCCGACAGCCGGGCCGGCAAATGGTCGAAATGGTTCATGCGGCCCGTGGTCTGGGCCATGACACAGCGTCTGGAACGGCTGGCACCGGATGCGGAGGTGGCGGAGAAACTGTCGCTGTTCGTGCGGTCCCGCTGGTTCCGCCCGCCCTTTGACGGCAAGCGGCTGATGGAATTTCTGCTGGATGCCGCCCATGCCATGGGTGACAGCACGAAAAAGCCGCTGGCCAGCCTGCTGCCGCGCGGCCTGCCCTTATCGCTGCATGTGACGGTGACGGATTTCCACGGCTATACCACCCGCATCCCGGCGCATGACCCGCCGGAGATTCTGGAGCGGGAGCATCGCCACCGTTTCACCTTCCGCTACCGCCGGACAGAAGGCGAACTGGACAGCGATTTCAAGGATGGGGACGTGCCGGGCCTGGTGTTCGCGGCCCGCGCATCCGCCTCCTATCCCGGTGCCTTTCCACCGGCCCAGGTGCGGCAGATGGACCGGCTGCTGAATGAGCGGGATGAACGGTGGGAGGGGCGGGCACGGTTCTTCGAACGCAACTTCGCCGAATATCGCCGCCAGGGGGCGGACCCCGAACAGGCCAGCTTCATCGACGGGTCCGTCCTGAACAACAAGCCGTTCGCCGCCGCCCTGTCGGCCATCGCGGGCCGCCCCGCCTATCGCGAGGTCGACCGCCGCATCGTCTATATCGATCCCAAGCCGGCGGGCCGCGTCGGTCTGGGGGGCCGGCCAGAAGCGCCGGGCTTTTTCCGGACCATCCGGGGGGCCCTGTCCGACATTCCCCGCAATGAGCCGGTGCGCGATGAATTGCTGGCCATTGCCGGCCGCAATGCCCGCATTGAGCGGCTTAGAGGCCTGCTGGATGCCGCCCGCCCGCGCGTGACCGAACAGGTATCGCGCGTGCTGGGCGGGTCGCTACCGCCGGCCCCCACCATCGAACAGATTCGCCATTGGCGCGATCAGGCCAGCGCCGCCGCCGCGCAGCAGGCCGGTTTCGCGTTCGAGGCCTATCTGCGCCTCAAGATCGAAGGGGCGCTGGAACATCTGGCCACGCTGCTGTCGCCATGCCTGGGCCGCGCCGATGCCGGGGCCAGACCGGCCCTGCTGGCAGCGTTGAACGGTTGGGCGCGGGCGCGCGGGGTTCTGCCCGACCGGCTGGATTATTCTGCCGACGGGGAAAAGCCGGCCTGGGTGCGGTTCCTGCGCGATTTCGACATCGCCTTTCGGGGACGGCGCCTGCGTTTCCTGATCCGGGAACTGAACGCCATCTATCCGATGGTGGGCGAAGGCGAACATGCCGACACGCGCGCCCCCGATCTGGATGAGATGAAGGCCAGCCTCTACAGCGCGCTGGAACGGCTGCCCGGTCTGGCCGCCGATGGGTTGGGCCTGTTCAATGCCGGGGAACGGATCGCGCTCAACAACCTGATGCGCGCCGACGGGCCGGTACCGTCCGCCGACACGCTGGACCGCGTGCTGCCGCAACTGGCCACCGTCTGGAAGCTGGAGGATCAGTCGGCAGAGATTGATGAGATCTTTGCCCTGATGGGCCTGAACTATCTGGGTCCCGCGGCCCGGCGGCAGATATTTGAGGCCTATCTGGGCTTTGCCTTCTGGGACGTGCTGACCTTTTCGACCAGCGGCTGGGTGGAACTGGATGAATTCCACGCCATCCGCGTGGACCGCATCGCCCCGCCCGATGCCCGTCTGCTGCGCCGGGCCGGTGCACCCACCGACCTGCGCAGCGCCCGCATGAACGCCTTTGGCGGCTTTTTCAGCCGCCATGACCGCGAACATGATTACCTGCTGGGCCGCCTGCACGCCGCCGAGCGTGTCATCGATCTGGTGGTGGATGCCGGCGGCATCGCCCTGTCGGAAGCCCGCATCAACGGCCTGAAACTGCGCGCCTTCCACACAATCCTAGTGGCCGAGGAAAAGCGCCTGGGCAAGGGCAACCGCGCCCTTGAACAGGTCCGCGCCTGGGTGGAGGCCTGCGGGTAAATCGTCTTTACGTTGCCTCAATCGCCGGCGCTGCATCCGCAGCTTGGCTTCACGCCGCACGTGCGACGCGGCTGCAGTCGCCGCCGTCAGAGAGGGTCAGGCGCCGCTTAGAACGGTCGCACGATCACCAGGATGACGATGCCGATCATCAGAACGGTCGGCACCTCATTCAGGATGCGGAAGAACTTGGCCGGTTTGGTGTTGGCATCATTGGCGAACAGCCGCACATATTTGCCCAGCACCCCATGCACGCCCGACATCAGCAGGACCAATGCCAGCTTGGCATGCAACCAGCCTTGGCCCTTCATCAGATCGGGGTTCAGGGCGATCAGGGCGATGCCGAAAATCCAGGTCCCAGCCATGGCCGGGTTGATGATGGCCTTCAACAGGCGGCGTTCCATCACCTTGAAGGTTTCCGACTGCACCGACCCGCGCTCGGCCGCGCAATGATAAACAAACAGGCGCGGCAGATAGAGCATGCCCGCCATCCAGGCGATAATGCTGATGACATGCAGGGCCTTGATCCACAGGTAATAATCACCCACGCCGCACCTTCCCCGTTTCGTCCCGGATATCCCGATGGACATTTGCCCATCGGTTCATACCCCGGCTAAATAGCATCGGACCACCGCTTCACCAAGCACCATGCCGCGTCCGCGACAAGGGAACGCCTTGCATACACGGCGATGCGTGCTAGGTTGCCGCTGACAAAACCTCCGGCCATTCAGGCCCCCGGGAACCGATATGGCCGATACCGCCCAGACCGACGCCCCCGAACAAGGGGAAGCCGAGGTCATCCAGTTCGATGACGCGTCACGCGATTCGCTGCATATCCTGCCCATGGCCATGCTGCCATTGGAAACGCCGGGTCTGCGCCGTGCCAAGCTGATCAAGAATGCGCGCCTGGAAACGGTGGTGGAAATCTTCCAGGACCGGTCCACGGGCAGCGGCCAGATTAGCCCCGACCATCTGAGTAGCCTGTTTCCAAGCCATGGCAAGTCGCTGCGCGTCGATATGGTGCAGATCAGCAAGCTGGTCCGCATCAACAGCTTCGACGTCTATACGCTGCGCAAGGAGCTGCGGCGTGTCGGCATTGCCGTGAACGATGCCAAGGCCCTGCAATTGTCGGATGCCAAGCGTGCTGAACTGACCGGCTATATGAAGGATTTCACGCGCCCCCTGCTGCAACAGGTCTATGGCAGCGAGGAACGGCAGATCACGGACGTGGCCGACATCCTGGCCATGCTGGCCAATCCCGACCGGGAGGAGGCGCTGGCCAACCTGCGGCTTTTGTCGGAAAAGCTGAAGGTGAAGCTGAACGAGATCCCGGATTTCCTGGAGGATTACGGCGACGTGTTCCTGTCGCTGGCCTATTTCCGGTCCTGCCTGGACGGCATCGTGCCGGAGGTGCAGCGGTTCATGAAATGGGCGATGGAGCCGAAAGCGTCGGAACTGATTGCGCGCGACCGCAACATCATGAAGATGCTGTCGGATGTGCAGTCAAAACTGACCTCCATCACCACCTCCATCACGGGCCGTTTTGAGGCGTTCGACCGAAGGTCCAAGGATTTCTGGAACGATATCAGCGCCGAGAGCTTCCGGTCGGTGCGCCACCAGATCGAAAGCCACCATGTCACCATCGGCGGCGTGCTGTGCGGTCTGGCGGTCAAGATGGCGCTGTGGAAGGCCCGTTTCCCGCAGGGCGGGGCCGGCCCCAACAAGCGCGTGGAATTCATCCGGTCCGAAATCCTGCCGGGCCTGGACCATATCCTGGCCATCGAAAACGCGGCCAGCGGGATGAAGTGAGGGGCGATGAAAGCCCCTATTCCCCGCGCAGCATCTTGCGGATCGCGTCGGCCAGAAGCTGATAGGGGTCTTGGCCCTTGGCCTTTGCGGCGCGCTGCACCTGTTCCTTGAAGCCCTTGTCGCTGGCCTGACGGCGCAGCCGCTCAATTTCCCCCTGCCGGATGCGCCCGTCCAACTCTCCCGCCTGCGGGGCGGTGCTGGTGGTGGGCGCTTTCGGCGGGGAACGCTTCACCGCCCGGCCTCAATCACCGACATAGGTATTGCCGACACCGGTATTGCGGACATTGGCCTTGCCCTCATGCTTGGCGATGCGGACATTGCCGGCGCCCGACGCCACCACCACGGGGTTGATGGCGGTGCCGTTGAATTCCAGCGAGCCGGCACCCGTCACCCGTGCCTCCAGCTCCGCCTCGCCCTCGCCGATACTGATGCGACCCGCACCGGGAAAATCGACGCGGACGGGGCCGTTAACGCGGCCGATATCCATTTCCGAATGGCCGGCGATGGAGATGGCCAGACCGTTTTCCACGCGCCCCAGCGAGACATTGGCATGGCCATTCACCTCCAGCTTGGCCGTTTCCGCCCGCTCCACCGACAGTTCGCCTGCCCCCTGCACCCGGAAATTCAGCGGCCCCTCGACCCGTTCGACAGAGACGGAACCCGATTCCAGGATATCGACCGACAGCGCCCCCACCCGTTCGGCTGAAACGTCACCGCGCAGCAGCTGCACCGACAGTTTGGCATCCGACCGGCCACCAATGGACAGGTCACCCGCCAGACCCGCGACCGTCAGGTCGGTATCGGACGGGATGGTCAGGCGCATGTCGGTCCTGCCGGTATGGGGATCGCTGCGGCCCCGGACGGTCAGCACGCCATCCTTGACGTCCAGGTCCATGTTGGTGGCGCCGCTGTCGATCTCCACCCGCACCTTGTCGGCACGACTGGACCGTTCGATGGTGATATCGCCGCCGATATTGACCAGTTGCACGCCCTTGGGCGCATCGAAGGACTGCATGAGACTGCCTTCGCCCTGCTGGGTCTGGGCCTGCGCGCCCTTGGCGGCACCGGCGGCGGCGGCCACACCCAGTTCCGCCACGCGCAGGGCACCCTCGGCGATGGCCGGCACATCCTTACCCTGGCGCTGCAATTCTTCCCGCGCGGCGGCCAGCTCCCGCTGTGCCTCAGCAAGCCCTGCCTGCGCTTCGCGCAGACCCTGCATCCGGGCGGCATCGACGTCGACGCCGCGCATGGCCTCGCGCACGGCGCGTTCCACCATCTGCGGGTTCACGTCGACATTCACCCGCACATCCGGCGCCTCAGGCGGCTCTGGGGGTTCGGGCGGCTCCGGCGGTTCGGGGATGTCGAAATGCGACCCATGGCGTTCCTGCGGGCCATCAATGTCACCGGCAGCCAGGCCCCAGCCGATGACGCCCATCGCCACCAGGATGGCCGCGATGCCACCGGCAGGCACGCCGGGGGTCAGGCGCGGGCGGTTGGAAAGGCTGCTGGGCGGATTGCTGGAAAGGGCGCCATCCATGGGTCGGTTCCTGTAATTCATCGGTTACCCGTATCTCGCCTTGGATAATGCGGCTGCCCGGTCCCCCTGTCCGCCGCATTTGCAGGGGATTTACAAATATCCGGCCTTGGTAACCGATGATAACGGATTGTTACGAACGCTTAACTCTTCATCCGCCATCCCGCCGAATAAAGCCGTGCTGCCAGCGCATAGAGCAGGACAATGGCCACCAGCAGGAACAGCGCCGATCCCCAGGGCATGGCCCCGCCCAGGATACCGTGGCGGAAACCCTCCATGGCGTGGAAGATCGGGTTCAGCCGCACGATGGTGGCCAGCGCTGCCGGCATCGACTCGACCGGCGCGAACAGGCCCGACAGGAAGGAGAGCGGCGTGAACAGGAAGGTGAAATAGGCGGAGATATGGTCCCATTTGGTGCTGGCCATACCGCAGAGCAGACCGCACAGCGCCATGAACAGCGACCCGGCCAGGGCAAAGCCCAGCGCCGCCAGCGGGTTGGCCACCGGCAGCGGCCAGAAGAACAGGGACGCGATCCAGACGACAAGGCCACTACCCATGCCGGCCACGACGCCGGCCAGAAGATAGGCGGGCACCGCCTCGCGCGCGCCGATGGGGGCCATCAGCTCGTCGATGATATGGCCCTCGATCTTGCTGTAGAGCAGCATGAAGCCGCCATTCTCCGCCGAGCGCAGCAGGATCGACAGCATGATCAGGCCCGGCACCAGATAGGACAGAACCGCGTCGCCTTCCGGCGTGCCCCGCTGCGGCCCCAGCCCGAACAGGAAACAGACGAAATAGATACCCGCCATCAGGGCCGGCGCGATCAGGAAGGCCGCCGCCATCTTCACCATGCGCCGCAGCTCCCGCCGGCACAGCGTCAGGAACGCCACCCAGTGGAAACCCGGCACCTGCCGGCGGATCAAGGGATTGAAGGCGCCGGCGGGGCCGCGCGTCTGTTCCATGCTCATTCGCAGCTTTCCTTCACCTTGAGCGAAACATCGCTTCTATCGTCATCCCGGCTTGCGCCGGGATGACGAAGGGGATGCCGCCAAATCGACAGATCAAGCCTTCAGCTTGTAACCCTTGTTGATCATCCGCCAGGCGACGAAGCCCAGAACCAGATTGATGGCCAGCATTACGATGATGCCCGTGCCCAGGGTCCCGTCCGTCTGGCCGATGAAGCCATAACGGAAACCGTCAATGAAATAGAAGAACGGGTTCAGATGCGCGATGAAGCGGAAGGCGGGCGGCACGCTGTCGATGGAATAGAAGGTGCCCGACAGGAAAGAGAGCGGCGTCACGATGAAGTTCGTGACGACGGCCATGTGGTCGAACTTATCGGCCCAGATGCCGCCGATCAGGCCCAGCAGCGCCAGAAGCGAGGCCGCGGCCACCCCGTGGAACAGGATGAAACCGATGGAATGAAGCTGTAACGGGATGAACAGCGCGATGGCCAGTGCGGTGACCAGCCCGACAATGGCCCCGCGCACCACCCCGCCAATGACATAGGCCGCCGTCAGTTCCAGGGCGGAAATCGGCGGCATCAGCACATCGACGATATTGCCTTGAACCTTGGCCACCAGGACGGAGGAGGAGGAATTGGCAAAGGCGTTCTGGGCGATGGCCATCATGATCAGGCCGGGCGCCAGGAACAGGAGGAAGGGCACATCCCCCACCATCCGCACCACCCCGCCCAGCGCCAGCGCGAAGACGGCGTAGAACAGCAGCGTGGTGACGACGGGGGCGGCGATGGTCTGTACCCAGACCTTCAGGAACCGGTGAACTTCCTTGCGGATCAGGGTGGCAAGCCCGATCCAGTTGACGGCGCCGACGGCGCGGGGCATGGGGAGGGTCGGTTGCGACATGGCTTTCGGGATCTTCCGGGGCAGCGGAAAAGAGGTGCCCGACACTATACGGGCATCCGGTTGGCGGCAATGATGGTGCAAAGCGCAGGGGATTGGCAGTGACGGACGACACGGGGCGGGCAGGAAGCGGGCGCAAGGTGGTGAAGCGGGTGACGCCTGCCTATCTGGACCGGGCCGCCCTGCATTATCTGGAACGGTTCGCCAGTTCGTCGGCCAATCTGCGCCGGCTGCTGCTGCGTCGCGTCGATGCCTCGGCCAAGGCGCACGACACCGACCCGCAGGAGGGGCGGGAATGGGTCGACGCGCTGATCGCGCGCTATGTCCGCTCTGGTCTGCTGAATGACGGGCTTTATGCGGAAATGAAGGCGTCGGGCCTGCAACGGCGCGGCGGGTCCACACGGGTCATCCGCCAGAAGCTGATGGCCAAGGGTCTGGACGGCGATCAGGTGGAAAAGGCGCTGGGCAGCCTGGAAGGGGCCGAGGAGGGGGAGGCGGAATGGAACGCGGCGCTCGCCTATGCCCGCCGCCGCCGGCTGGGCGGCTTCCGGCCCGACCGGGGCCTGTCGGAGGAAGAGGCACGGACGCGGCGCGACAAGGATATCGCCGCCATGGCGCGGGCCGGGTTCGACCTGGAAACCGCGCGGCGGGTCATCGACCGGGAGGGGGAGGAATAGCCCTCCCCCACGAGAGCTGTTTTCGGTTAACCGAAAACAGCTCCGGCGGCGACTGCCGTCGCACGGCACGTGCCGCGTAGCGCCCAAGCTGCGGATGCAGCGCCGGCGCTTGAGGAAAACGAAGGGCTGGAGCGTGTTTTCGGTTAACCGAAAACACGCTCCAGCGGACTACTCGCTCTGGATCTGCTGACGCGCGGTTTCCAGCAGGTCGTTCAGTTCCTTTTCGATCCGGTGCTCGGACACATCCACACCCTTGGCCCGGAAATCGGCCAGGATGCGGCGGACAATGTCCTTGTGGCCCGGCTCTTCGAAATCGACGGTGACGATCTGCTTGGCATAGGCGGTGGCATCTTCGCCGGTCAGACCCAGCAGGCCAGCAGCCCACAGGCCGGCCAGCTTTGCGCGGCGGGCGTTGATGCGGAACAGCAGTTCTTCGTCATGCTTGAACTTGTTTTCGAAGGCCTGTTCGCGTTCGTCGAACGTCGTCATTTTTAATCCTCTGCAGGCAGGTCGAACGATAGAGCCTTGGCCCTTATATACGCCAGATGTGACATAAGCCATCACCTGACGCATCGTCCTCACCTTTAGGATGGTGAGCCGTGGGGAATTTTTGAAGGTCGACACCGATATGTGCACCGTTGTGATCCTGCGCCGTCCCGGCCATGACTGGCCGCTGCTGCTGGCCGGCAACCGGGATGAGATGAAGGGACGGCCCTGGAAGCCGCCGGCCCGCCACTGGCCCGACCGGCCAGAGGTGATGGCCGGCATTGATGAGATGGCGGGCGGGTCCTGGCTGGGTCTGAACGACCATGGCGTCGTCGCCACCGTGCTGAACCGTGAAGGCACGCTGGGCCCCATGGCGGGCAAGCGGTCGCGGGGCGAGCTGGTGCTGGACGCGCTGGACCATGCCGATGCGGCCAGTGCCGCCGACGCCCTGGCCCATCTGGATGGCCGCGCCTACCGGCCCTTCAACCTTGTGGTGGCCGACAATCGCGACGCTTTCTGCCTGTCCCTGACCGAGGAAAGCCGGCGCGTGCGGGTAGAGACGGTCCCGGTGGGCCTGTCCATGGTCGCGGCGTCTGACCTGAACGACCCCGACCATCCCCGCCTGCGCTTCTTCCGGCCCCTGTTCCAGGCCGCCCCCGCGCCCGATCCGGCACAGGATGACTGGTCCGGCTGGACCCCACTGCTGGGCAGCCGCATCTGGGACGGGGATGCCGGGCCGCGCGGGGCCATGTGCATTGTTACACCCAGCGGCTTTGAGACGGGCAGTTCGGCCCTGGTCGCCCTGCCTTCCATCGACCGTCTGGGCATGAAGCCACGCTTCCTGTTCGCGCCCGGACGGCCCGATCAGGTGGCGTTCGCGCCCGTCGCCCTCTGATCACCGCCACCCAGCACTGACCCGCCCGCATCGCTGGTTTCATTGTGCGGGGGCGCGTTGCTTGCTATAGGGTTGAGCACCGGACCCGCTGGTTTTGCCATGCGGGTCCGTCTCCCTTTGGCTGGAACGATTGCTGGACACCAGACCCATGACGCGACGCCGGCGCATCTACGAAGGCAAGGCCAAGATTCTGTATGAAGGCCCTGAGCCTGGCACCCTGGTCCAGTACTTCAAGGACGACGCGACCGCCTTCAATGCCCAGAAGAAGGGCACGATTACGGGCAAGGGCGTCCTGAACAACCGCATCAGTGAATATCTGATGACGAAGCTGGGCGAGATTGGCATCCCCAACCATTTCGTGCGCCGCCTCAACATGCGTGAGCAGTTGGTGCGCGAGGTGGAGATCATCCCGATCGAGGTGGTGGTCCGCAATATTGCCGCCGGGTCCCTGACCAAGCGGTTCGGCATCCCGGAAGGCACGCCCCTGCCCCGCTCCATCGTCGAATATTACTTCAAGAACGACGAGCTGGGCGACCCGATGGTCTCCGAAGAGCATATCACGGCCTTCGGCTGGGCAGCGCCGCAGGATCTGGACGACATGCTGTCGCTGGCCCTGCGCATCAACGACTATCTGAATGGTCTGTTCCTGGGCATCGGCCTGAAGCTGGTGGACTTCAAGGTGGAGTTCGGCCGGCTTTATGAAAATGAAGAGATGCGTATTATCCTGGCCGACGAGATCAGCCCGGATAATTGCCGTCTGTGGGACGCCAAGACCAACGAGAAGCTGGACAAGGACCGTTTCCGCCAGGACCTGGGCAATGTTGCCGAGGCCTATCAGGAAGTGGCCCGCCGCCTGGGCATCCTGCCCGAGGCCGGCCCCGGCGACCATACCGCGCCCAAGCTGGTGCAGTAAGTTTTGATCTTCCATTGCTGAAAAGGGTTCTCCCATGAAGGCCAAGGTCGTTGTGACGCTGAAGAACGGCGTGCTGGACCCGCAGGGCAAGGCCATCGGCCATGCCCTGACCAATCTGGGTTTCGATGGCGTCGGCGAAGTCCGTCAGGGCAAGCTGATCGAGCTGGAGGTCGCGGAGACCGACCCGGCCAAGGCCAAGGCCCAGATCGAGGAAATGTGCCGCAAGCTGCTGGCCAACACGGTCATCGAGAATTACTCGATCGAACTGGTGGCCTGATCCGGCTTATCCGCCACCAAGGTGGGTACCGACAGTGATGCGAATGGAAAGGGACGTCTTCGGACGTCCCTTTTTGCTTGTCGGGAGGGGATGTTTGCGGCCAGGGTTCCACAAAACATCTTAGCTTGGGAACCTGCCCCGATGCGTGAACGCCCCCTGCCCCGCCTGCTTGCCGCTGCCCTGATCCTGGCGGCCCCCGCATTGCTGACCCTGCCGGCCTCCGCCGCCGGTCAGGATGATGTGCTGAAATGCCTGGGCATCATCGATAATGGCGCTCGTCTGGCCTGTTACGACCGTACCGTTCCGGCCTTGCGCCACACGCCACAGCCGCCCGCCGCCCCGTCGGCCCCTGTGGCACCGGCAGCACCCGCCGTCGCCGCACCCGTGAACAAGGAACAGGCCTTCGGCGCCGAACGCATCGACCGCAAGGATGCGCCCCCGGGCACGGTCGCGCAGGAAGCCGAAAGCATCACGGCCAAGCTGACCAGCGTCAGCCAGCAGACCGTGGACCGCTACACCTTCACGCTGGACAATGGTCAGGTCTGGTCCCAGGTCGTCGCCCGCTCCATCGCCAATGCCAAGCCCGGCAAGCTGGTGAAGATCGAAAAGGGCATGTTCGGCAGCTTCACCATGACCATCGACGGCGTCACCGGCATTATCAAGGTGCGGCGCGTGAAGTAAGCACTTCCTGTCTGGTTCCATCCATATCCCCCTTGACCGTGTTCCATAAATGAGATTTTATCTTATTTATGGAACGCGACATTGATACACGCCTGGCCGCGCGTCTGGCCCAATTGCGCCGTGATGCCGGCTGGTCACTGGATGATCTGGCGGCGCGCAGCGGTGTGCCCAAGGCCACCTTGTCCCGGCTGGAGCGGGGGGAGAGCAGCCCCACGGCCAGCCTGCTGGGCAAGCTGTGCGCCGCCCATGGCCGCCCCATGTCCCGCCTTCTGGCGGAGGTGGAGGCCGAACCCGCCCTGCTGATCCGCGCAGGCAACCAGCCCGTCTGGACCGATCCGACCAACGGCTTCGTGCGCCGCTCCCTGTCGCCGCCCGCAGCGGGACTGGAGACGGAGATGATCCACGGCACCCTGCCGCCCGGTACCATCATCGATTATGACGCCCCGCCCGTGCCGGGCCTGGAACAGCATATCTGGCTGCTGGACGGGCGGCTCGAATATCGGCTGGACGGGGTGGCACATGTTCTGGAACCGGGCGATGTCCTGCGCTTCCGGCTTTATGGCGCCTCGCGCTTCCACGCGCTGGGTGACACGCCCAGCCGTTACATCATCGCCATCACCCGACCCTGAAGGTTCATCCATGCGTTACGACATCATCACGGCTGGCGCGGCGGATTTCGCGGCGGCAATACCCGGTCTTGCCCAGGTTCTGGCTGCGAGCGTCGCCAACGGGGCCGCCGTCGGCTTCATCCCGCCCCTGGACCTGGACGCCGCCGCCGCCTTCTGGCACGGGCAGGAAGGGGCCGTGCGGTCGGGGGAGAAGCAGATATTGCTGGCCGTGACGCAAACGGGCCGCATCATCGGCACCGTCACCCTGGCGCTGGCACCACAGGTCAACGGCACCCACCGGGCGGAGATTGCCAAGATGCTGGTGCATCCCGATGCGCGGCGTCAGGGGGTGGCGGCCAGCCTGCTGAAACGCGCGGAGGAGGTGGCACGGTCCAAGGGCCGCCGGCTTCTGGTGCTGGACACGCGGGAAGGCGATGATGCCGAACGGCTTTATGCCCGCCTGGGCTGGCAAAGCTGCGGCACCATCCCGGATTATGCCCTGAATGGCGACGGCAGCAGCCACACGACCCATGTCATGTATCGGCAACTGCCCGCAGCGCCCGCCGGCCTGACCATCGAACCGGCCAGCCCCGATGCCCAAGACGCCATCCCCCTGATCGACGCCCTGTCCGCCGATCTGGCGGCACGGTTCGGCAGCGACGGGCGCGGCGGGCTTGCCGGGTGGGACGCGGTTGCGGACCGGTCCCTTTTCGCCCTGGCGCGTCTGGACGGGGTGCCCGTGGGCTGCGGCGCCGTGCGCCCCTGGGAGGATGGAGAAGTGGCGGAGATCAAGCGCATGTATGCCGTGCCCGGTAGTACCGGCGTGGGTGCCGCCATCCTGTCCTTTCTGGAGGATGGGGCACGGCGGCTGGGCTATCGCCGGCTGCTGCTGGAAACCCGCTGGGCCAATGACCGGGCCGTCTCCTTCTACCGCCGCCATGGCTACCGGCTTGTGCCTAACTACGGTTCCTATCAGGGACGGGCGGAATCCGCCTGTTTTGGCAAGATATTGTAGGCCAAACCCACTGCCGACCGTACAGGTTGACGCAAAGGGCGCATCTGGTCAGGATGCGGCCCAGTGGATACCAGGGTTTGGGGGGAGTGGGAGATGGCACGGCTGACGGATCGCGTGGCCCTGATCACGGGGGCGGGCAACAATATCGGTCGGGCCGTGGCCCTGGCTTTTGCCCGCGAAGGGGCCGACCTGATCCTGCAATATGAGGATGACGCCCAGTCCAATGCCGTCAGCGAACTGTCGCGGGAGGTGGAACGCCACGGTCGCCGCGTCCTGGCCCTGCGCACCGACGTGACCAATGCCGACGGCGCCTATGGCTTGGTGGAAACCGCCGTCACGGGCCTGGGCCGCGTCGATATCCTGGTCAACAATGCCGGGCTGCGGCCTGCCATTTCCTTCATCGACACCACCGCCGAACAGTTTGACGTGGTGATGGCGGCCAATGTGCGCTCGGCCTTCATGATGACGCGCATGGTTCTGCCGCTGATGTTCGCGCAGAATTACGGGCGCATCGTCACCACCGTATCGGATGTCGCCTATCACGGCGCCCCCGGCTACACGCTTTATGGGGCCGCCGCCGGTGCGCTGCTGGGCTTCACGCGCAGCTTGGTCCACGATATCGGCCCGCGCAACGTGACCGCCAACTGCGTGGCCCCCGGCGCCATCGATCCCAAGGCAGGGTCCGCCGTGGCCCAGGCCGGGGTGGACGCCCTGCGCCGCGCCCTGCCCAGCCAGCGCCTGGGCAGCGTCGATGATGTCACACCCGCCTACCTGTTCCTGGCGTCCGACGATGCCAACCACATGATCGGCCAGTGCATCAGCCCCTGCGGCGGCGCGGTGATGCTGTAGTTACGCATGGATCGGGTCGCCCGACCCCAACAGGTCCGGGTACCCCGTCACCCAGACATTTCCATCCTCCACACGGACCCCGGCCCCGAACCGGCGCAGCAGGTCCAGCGCCGGTTCCATCTCCGGCAGCATTGTGACGCCCGTCCGCCCCGGACTGTTCAGCCCGGCCAGCAGCAAGCCGATCCCGTCCGCCGCCCCCAGCCCGTCATGCAGGGC
>JAEMSB010000046.1:13158-14468 GCA_016463045.1 Niveispirillum sp. | reverse complement strand
GGGGCCGTTTCATGGAAAATAATATCGGAGTCCGAAGGCTGTCGGCTCCGAACTTGGATAGGCACAGGTCTGAGGTTGATGGGAGAAACCATAGCAGACCGGGCGGGTGAAAGCAGCAGTTACGGGCGGCGTAGGTCAGGTCGAACCGCAAGGCGAGCCCTGACAGATATGGATTGAAGGCCTTTTCTGTCAGGGCGGGGCTTGTCGCCCCGACCTGGCCTACGTCCGTCGCCTTAGTAAACCAGCCCTTCGGCGGTCAGGCCGGACAGCAGCGCCTTCACGCCGACCAGGTCCAGGGTGCCATGGCCCTCGGCCAGTTCGACCCAGGTGCCGTCATTATTGTTGTCGGCATAGACGGTCCATTCGGTGCGGCCCTTTTCGACCTCCGTCTTCACGACCAGACCATCGCGCAGCTGCCAGGTCTCGTTCCGGTCGGGGCGTTCGGTCTCCCAGCTTCCATCATCCCATTCCTGAATGGTCGTGACCGTTCCGGCGTTGTCGAAGGTGAAGCGGTAAAGATCGTCCACGCCACTGGTGACGGGGCGGTTCACGCTGTAGGCCTCGAAAAACACGCCATCGCTATTGGCATCGGTATAGAGCGTGACCTCGGTGCCGTCGCGGTCGGTTTCGGTCTTCACCACGCCATCAGCCGTGATCGACCAGCTTTCATTGCGGTCGATCTTCTCATTCTGCCAGCGGCCTTTTTCCATCTCCTGCACACCGGTGATGGTGCCGCTGGTCAGCGTGAAGCGGTAACCACCTTCAAACGGGCTGGCGGCGGTAACGGTACGGGCCATTTTGAACACTCCTGTCATTGTCTGCCAAGCAACCGGCCTCAAACCGGGCCGGTGTCAGAGGCGACAATAGGGGGGTGAACCTGAACGGCCCCTGAAAGTGCCGTTCAGAAACCGTTCAGGAAGGAGACGGCGCGCGTCCGCCTTGATTGCGCCTGGATGCGGGCTTATCACCGGGACAGCTTAACCATCACCCCGGACCTTCCATGTCCCCCAGCCATCGCCTGTCACAGCCGCGTACGATCCTTGTGGCGCTGCTGATCCTGCTGCCCCTTCTGGTGGCGTTCTATTCGCTGACCCTGGGCCAGGACGGGAACTGGGACCTGCGCAATTACCATTGGTACAATGCCATGGCCTTCCTGGAGGGAAGGGAGCTGGTGCAGGATGTGGCCCCGGCGCAGGTGGCGACCTTCTATAACCCCACGCTGGACCTGCCCGTCTATTGGCTGGCGCAGTTCCTGCCGGGCCGCGCGGTCTCCTTCATCCTGTCCTGGGTGCAGGGGATGAACCTTGTGC
>JAEMSB010000046.1:0-13148 GCA_016463045.1 Niveispirillum sp. | reverse complement strand
CCTTGTGCCGCTGACGGGGATTGCCTGGCTGCTGCTGCCGGTGCTGGGGGGCCGTGCACGGGCGCTGGCGTCGGTGGCGCTGGCCCTGGTCTGCTTTGCAGGCGCCGGGCAGATGGGCCTGCTGGGCACCACCTTCTATGACAATGTCATCAGCCTATTCGTGCTGGGCAGTGCCTGGTTGGTCATGGCGCGGGCCGACGATGTCTGGGGGGCGGCACCCAAGGTGGCGTTCCCCATCGTGTTTGTGGCGGGGCTGCTGGTCGGGTCGGCGGTGGGCCTGAAACAGCCGACGCTGCCCTATGCCGTGGGCCTGTGCTTTGCGTTTCTGGCGGTGGCCGGTGGGTTCTGGCGGCGGATGTTCCTGTCGTTCTTCTTCGGGATCGGCGTCATTGCCGGTATGGCGCTGTTTTCCGGCCATTGGATGTGGCACCTGTGGTCCACCTACCAGAACCCGCTATTCCCCTATTTCAACGACTTCTTCAAATCGCCCTGGGGCGTGCCGGAGGCGTACCGGGATGACAAGTTCCTGCCCCATGGTCTGTGGAACAATCTGATCTTCCCCTATACGTGGCTGACGGACCCCAAGAAGGTGGGGGAGATCATCTTCACCGACCTGCGCGTGCCGGTGATGGTGGTGGTCCTGCTGCTGACCCCGTTCCTGGCGCTGGCCGGGCGGTTTGTGGGCAAGCGTGAGGTGATGGTGCCGTTCCGGCCCGCGCTGTACCTGCTAGTGGCGGGGGCTTTGACCTATCTGGCGTGGCTGAAGCTGTTCGCCATCTATCGCTACCTGATCCCGCTGGAGATGATGGCGCCGCTGGTGGTGGTGGCGGCCATCGCGCTGTGGCCCCTGCCGCGCCGGGCCAAGGGCGTGGTGATGCTGGCCCTGCTGGCGCTGGTCACCGTCACCGCCCGGCCCGGTACCTGGGCGCGGGTGCCGTTCGCGGACAAATTCGTGGAAGTGTCGATCCCCGACCTGCCCAACCCGGACAACACCATCATCATCCAGACAGGCTACGCACCCACCAGCTTCCTGGCCTATGGGTTCCCGAAGAATGTGCCGTTCCTGCGCATCCACAGCTATTTCATCCATCCCGACCATGGCGATATCCTGCTGAACCGCGCCATGCATGGCCGCATCGACGCGCATCAGGGGGACATCTTCTGGCTGGTCGCGCATTGGGAGGTTTGGACAGCGGACCATATCCTTCCCCATTACGGGCTGGCCGCCGACATGGGGGATTGCGGGCTGGTGAAGTCCAACCTGGATGAACCGATGATGCTGTGCCGGTTGCGCAAGGTGGCACCTCTCCCTTGAAGCGATGCGGAGATAAGCATAGTCTCAGGTAAGGAAACTCCTTTCGGTTATGGTCATGATCACGAGCAAGCTGACCAGCAAGGCGCAGACAACCATTCCTCAATCGGTGCGGGCGGCCCTTCATCTGAAGGAGGGCGATGAAATCGCCTATGCGATTGAGGATGGGCGTGTGGTCATGACACGGGTATCGGTGGTGCGTGTAGAGGACCCATTCGGCACCTTTACAGAATGGTCATCGGAAGCGGATCAGCGGGCCTATGCCGATCTTTGAGCCATGGGCCATCGTCAAGGTCCCGTTCCCTTATACAGATCGGCCCGTGCGGCAACGACGCCCGGCGCTTGTCGTGGCGGCTGGTAACATCCAGCAGGCCCATGGATTATTATGGGTGGTGATGATAACCAGCGCCGATAACCGGGGCTGGCCCGGTGATGTTCCGGTTTCGGATATTGCCGTTTCAGGTTTGCCGGCACCCTCTGTCGTGCGAACCGCTAAGATTGCCACGATTGAGGCCAAAGAAGCAGAGGCTATTGGGCGTTTGCCAGAGGCAGATCGCGAAACGGTGCGGCGTCTTCTGCTCGGGGTGTTGGCCCACGCCACCAACTGATCAATGCCTCCGTCCAACGGACATGAAAGCGCCGCGTTTCCGCCGCAGCTTTCCCTGAATATCCGTGTTATCTGTGTGCTTATCCAACCCTTGTCCAACCGGACCCGAATATCCCATGTCTGACAGTCTGACCCAGGGTGCGCCGCGCATCGCCGTGCTGGTGCCCTGCTATAACGAAGAAGCCTCCATCGAAGCCGTCGTGCGCGACTTCAAGGAGGCGCTGCCGACCGCCACCATCTATGTCTATGACAACAACTCCAAGGATCGCACCTCGGAGATTGCCAAGGCAGCCGGGGCCGTGGTCCGGCGGGAGCCGTTGCAGGGCAAGGGCAATGTCGTGCGCCGCATGTTCGCCGATATCGAGGCGGACGTGTATGTCATGGTGGATGGCGACGACACCTATCACGCGCCCAGCGCCGGCAAGCTGGTGGCCAAGCTTCTGGATGAGAAGCTGGACATGGTGAACGGCGCCCGCGTCACCGACTGGGAGAATTATCGCGCCGGTCACCGGCTGGGCAATGTCATGCTGACCACCCTGGTCACCATGGTGTTCGGCAAGCGCACCGACGATCTTCTGTCGGGTTATCGCGTCTTTTCCCGCCGCTTCGTGAAAAGCTTCCCGGTCCTGGCCGGCGGGTTTGAGATTGAAACCGAACTGGTGGTGCATGCGCTGGAAATGAGCATGCCGCTGGGCGAGGTGGAAACGCCCTACAAGGACCGCGCCCCGGGGTCGGTATCGAAACTGTCCACCTTCCGCGACGGGTTCCGCATCCTGTGGATGATCGGCAAACTGATCAAGGAGGAGCGGCCGATGCAGTCCTTCGGCCTGATCGCGGTCCTGCTGGCCCTGATCTCCATTATCATCGCGGCGCCGCTGTTCATCACCTATTTCGAAACAGGCCTGGTGCCGCGCTTCCCCACGGCTGTGCTGGCCACCGGTCTGGGCCTGTTGTCCTTCCTGTCGCTGACCTGCGGCCTGATCCTTGACACGGTCACACGCGGGCGGCGGGAGATGAAGCGATTACGCTATCTGGAAATCCCCGCACCGGATTACGACAGCGGGTTTTTGAAGTAATTCATCAGACGGGCGGGTTCGGTGGCGGACCCGCCCGATGTCTTTCACGACTTCTTCTCTTCTGCTGCCTTCTGTTCGCGGAAGGCTTCTGCCTCCTGCTTTACACGCTCCGCTTCGGCCTTGGCCTGTTCTTCGGTCATCACGGTGGGGAAGACGGTGATGGTCTTTTCTTCCAGCTTGAAGACACTCATGCCGATGCCGCTGATCCAAGCCGGGATGATCAGCAGGCCGATGCCGGCGGCGATCACGCCGGCCAGCCGGGTGCGGGTGCGCCCGACCTTCAAGCGGCGGATGGTTTCATCGGCCGTCGGTTCGGCGGAATAAGCCCGTTTCAGCGTCATGTGCCCACCATCCTTTCCAATATCTCCAACCGGTCAGCCTCTGCCGCTGGCTTGTCCCAGCGCAGCCGCGAAATGCGGGGAAAGCGCATGGCGATGCCGCTCTTGTGCCTTGTGGAGCGATGGACGCTGTCAAACGCCACCTCAAACACCAGGCCGTGTTCCACCTCCCGCACGGGACCGAAACGGTTGGTGGTGTGGTTGCGCACCCAGCGGTCGATCTCTGCCAGTTCCGCATCGGTGAAGCCGGAATAGGCCTTGCCGACGGGCACCAACTCTCCGCCCTCTCCAGGCGTACCGCGCCACGCGCCGAATGTATAGTCGCTGTAGAAGCTGGACCGCTTGCCATGCCCACGTTGGGCGTACATCAGCACGCAATCCGCCGTCAATGGCCCGCGCTTCCACTTGAACCAGGGACCCTTGGGGCGGCCACCGACATAGGCGCTGTCGCCGCGTTTCAGCATCAGCCCCTCGATGGCTCCATCCTCCACCCCCTGATCACGGGCCGACAGGCGCAGATGGGACAGGTGGTCCCAATCGGTAAAGGGGACAAGGGGCGACAGGTCCATGGCCAATGGGCGTGTGCGGGCGAACCAATCCTCCAGCCGGCGGCGGCGTTCGTCAAAGGGCAGGGCGCGCAGGTCCTCATCCCCGTCGAACAGCAGGTCATAGACCCGCACAAAGGCCGGGAAGTCGCGCAGCATGGGTGCCGTCACCCGCTTGCGGTTCAGGCGCTGCTGCAAATCGTTGAAGGGCGCGACACGGCCATCGCGGGCCACCAGCAATTCGCCATCCAGAACGGCATGGAAGCCCATCTGGGATGCCACATCAGGGAAGGCCCCGGCAATCTCATCCCCGGTGCGGCTGTAGATCCTGGCCTTGTCCGGCGCGCCGCGTGCCACAAGCTGAACCCTGATGCCGTCCCACTTCCATTCTGCCCGGTAATCGGCGGGTTTCAGAGCCTGGATGTCACTTGCTTCCAGCGGGTGGGCCAGCATCATGGGGCGGAACCCGCCCGTGTCGCTGACACCCGGCTTCTCCGCTTTGCCCGTCAGCCAGTCGAACAGAGGGGCGTAGGGGGGGGACAGGCCGTGCCACAGTTCCTCCACCTGTTCCACGCTGGCCTCAACGCCCCTGGCATTGGCCCAGTCGACCAGGGCAGTCTTGGCCATGCGGGCCGACACACCGATGCGCAACCCGCCTGTGATCAGCTTCAACAGCGCCCAGCGGCCCGTGGCGTCAAGGCTGTCCAGCCAGCCCGACAGCAGGGCGGGGACTGTGCCGCGCTTGGCAGTGGAAAGCCCCTCCACCACCTCTGCCAGACCGGGGGGCGGGTGGTTGACGCCCGGTGGTGCAGGCCAGATCAGCGCCACCGTTTCGGCCAGATCGCCCACAAAATCATAGGACCAGCCAAACAGGGCCGGATCGATACGGGTGGCGACCAGTTCCTTGACCATCCCGGCCTTGGCGGCAGTAAAGGACAGGTCGCCGGTCAGCGCCGCCAGGCCATAACCACGGTCAGGATCGGGCGCATGGTCCAGGTAATCGGCGATCATGCGCAGCTTGCCATTGCGGGACGGCATGTAGGCGAGCGCGTCGAGGAGGGTGGCGAAGGATTGCATAGGCGTGGCTCCCTCACCCTCCCGCAAGCGGGCGAGGGGCAAACCCAACAAGTTCCGCCCCTCGCCCACGAGAGTGGGAGAGGGAGGGGCCCAAGCCTGTCAAGGCTTGGGAGGGTGAGGGAGCAACCATCCTCATTCCTCCTCCCCCCGTCCAATCAGATGCAGGGGCTTGGCCTTCACACCCTGGGTCGTGGCCCAATGGACCAGCGCCTCTTCGCTGCCATGGGTGACCCACAGCTCCCCCGGCGCCACATCCTTCACCGTCTGGCACAGCTCATCCCAATCGGCATGGTCAGAAACGATCAGGGGCAGTTCCACCCCATGCTGTCGGGCGCGTGCCCGGACCCGCATCCAGCCCGACGCATAGGCGGGCAGCGGGTCCGGCATCCGGCGCAGCCATTTGTCGGCCATGGCCGATGGCGGGGCCAGGACGATGCCGCCGCGCATGGATGAGGCATCGGCCACCGTCGCGGGGCGCAGGTCGCCCAGCTCCACCCCTTGTTCCTGATAGAGCGCACAGAGCGGCAGGTGGGCACCGTGCAGGTACAGCGGCTGATCATAGCCGGCCCGTCGCAGCTCCGCGATCAGCCGCTGGCATTTGCCCAGCGCGTAGCAGCCGACAACGATGGTGCGTTCGGGGAAGACAGACAGCGTGTGCAGCAGGCGGGCGATCTCGCCCTCTACCGGCGGGTGTCGGAAGACGGGCAGGCCAAAGGTGGCCTCCGTAATGAACGCATCGCAGGGGACGGGTTCAAAGGGGGCGCAGGTGGGATCAAAGCGGCGCTTGTAATCGCCCGACACCACCACCCTGCTGCCCCGCCATTCCATCACCACCTGCGCCGAGCCCAGCACATGGCCGGCGGGTACGAGACGCACAGTCACCTCGCCGATACGGATCGGCTGGTGATAGGGCAGGGGCTGTTGTGAGGCCCCTGCACCGTCGCCCAGGCGCGCCCGCATGATGGCAAGCGTGCCGGGCGTGGCCAGGACATGGGTGTGTCCTGGCCGTGCATGGTCGGAATGGCCATGGGTGATCACCGCGCGGTCGACAGGCCGGGTCGGGTCGACATGAAAGCCGCCCGGTTCCACCCACAGGCCGCCGCCGCGTTCGGGCGGGCAGGGGGTGACCCAACTGTCGGGCGCGGGGATCATCAGGACCCCGCCGGCATATGGACAAAGGCGCCCGGACCCAGCGGTAGTTCCGCCAGATACCAGCCGCAGAAAAGAGCGACCGCGCCGATACCCATCCACATGGCCAGCGGCAGCATGGTGGCCAGCAGCGATCCGATGCCAAAGCTGGGCACGTACCGCTGACACATGATCAGGATCAGCGGGAAATAGGGCAGCAGCGGCGTGATCGGGTTGGTGAAGCTGTCACCCACCCGATAGGCTGCCTGCGTCGCCTCCGGCGTGATGCCCAGCAGCATCAGCATCGGCACCATCACAGGACCCAGGATAGCCCATTTGGCCGACGCGCTGCCGATCAGGATGTTGATCAGGGCCGAGACGATGATGATGGCCAGCAGCAGCGGCAGGCCCGTGAAGCCGGCATCCTTCAGGAAGGCCGCCCCGTTCACCGCCAGGATGCCGCCCAGGTTGGACCAGCCGAACAGCGCAATGAACACCGCGCAGCAGAAGGCCAGCACGATATAGCCGCCCATGTCGGACATGGACTGGCTCATCATCTTCACGACATCGCGGTCATTGCGGATGATGCGGGCGCCGACACCGTATGCGATGCCGATCAGCAGGAAGCTGATGAACAGGACCGCCACGATGCCGCGCAGGAAGGGTTCGACGGTGCCGTTGGCATCGCGCAGGATGGCGCCTTCCGGCACGACGGCCACACCGAACAGGGCGGTGATGGCCAGGATGGCAAGGCCGGCATAGCGCAGCCCACGCTTCTCATTGGCCTGCTGTTCGGCGCTGGGTTCCTCTGTTGCGACCACCAGCCCGGCCGCGACCGGGGCTGTGCGCATCAGACGTGGTTCAATCAGCCGTTCGGTCACCACCGTCCCGATGATGGTGAACAGGGGCACGAAGGCCGCCATCAGATACCAGTTGGCGGTGGCCAGCACCTCATAGTTCGGATCGACCAGACGGGCCGCCGCCGTACTGATCCCGCCCAGCAGCGGGTCGAGCGAGGTGACCAGCAGGTTGGAGGAAAAGCCCCCCGACACGCCGGCAAAGGCCGCCGCAATACCGGCGATGGGGTGGCGGCCGGAGCTGTGGAACAACATGCCGGCCAGCGGGATCAGCACGACATAGCCGGCATCGGTCGCCATGCTGGACTGTACACCGGCAAAGACCACGATCAGGGTCAGCAGGCTTTTCGGCACGGCGCGGACCAGGGCACCCAGCGACACGCCGATCAGGCCGGTCTTTTCCGCGACACCGACACCCATGACACAGAGCAGAACCACGGCCAGGGGTGGGAAGCTGGCGAAGATGGTGGGCAGGTCGGTCAGGAAACGGCGGATATTGTCCGCCGACAGAAGATTGGTGGCGACCAGTTCCTTACCCGTCCCCGGATGGATGGCCGACACACCCATGGATGATAGGATGGCCGACAGCGCCACCAGAATGATGATGGCGATCAGGAACAGGGTGGCCGGATCGGGCAACCGGTTGCCCACCCGCTCAATCGCCCCCAGAATGCCACCGCCCGCTTTTGCCTCAATGTCCGAAACTGCCATGTTTTCCTCTTTTGCTCCGCGCCCCGTTTGCCGGGCGTCGGTGGCGAAGATAGAGCAAGTGGGCTGTCGGGGCGAGAGGGGGCGTCACGACAAAGCCGACGATCCGTGACAGTCTGTGCCCATGGAGATGGTCAACGGATATCGCTGCGAGAGCTGCGCCGACGTGGCATTGGCCAAGCGCGGCCTGGACCCCGCCAAGGGCAATCAATCGTCCTTTGAGCGGGCGGCGGAAGACGCGACCAAGGCCGGCCTGACGGTACAGCCGTTGGGCGTGAACCAGCCGCTGACCACCGGCGTGCGCGGGACATTGTTGAATATTGTGGTTTGAGGGCGGGTGTCACGATCCCGCCAGGGCGATGGCGCAGAAAGCACGGTCGATATCCGCAGCCACCCGATCCCGGTCTACCGACGGCAAGGGCGGTGGCGTGGGGTTAAGGCGGTCGGTCAGGAATTGGTCCAGCATCGTATCGCGTGCCTGCCGGTCCTGTTCCCCACCCCCTGCCTTTCGGGCAATCAGGTCATGGATCCGTGCCAAAAGCGCCGTGCCCGGTGTCAGGCCGGACAGCAGCGATGGCATGTCCATGGGAGGCGGCTCATGGAACCGCAGCAGCCATTCCAGGCAACAAGCGGCGCGCAGCGCGTAGCAGTAATCCTTTGGCCGAACCGCCTCCCCATCCGCCTGCATCTTCTCCAGGCTGCGCCGTCCGAGATGCAAATAATGGACGGCCAGGGCGTTGGGATCGGCGGCGGAACGCACCAATTGGCGAATGGTGCCAACCGATGCCGCTTCCGTGCGGTAGCTGAGGGGTGACGATAGCCATTCCAGCAGGGCGGCGTTGGACCGCAATGATAATTGCAGCGCCTTGCGCAGGTCCCAGCCGCCAATATCCAGCACCGGGTCGATCGGTCGTTCGATCACATCCCGCCGGCTGCTTACCGACAGGTAATCGGCGAGGGGGCGGAGATAGACGAAACGGACATCATAGTCGCTGTCGCGTGAGGGAAAGCCCCAGGACCGGCTGCCGGATTCGATGGCGAACAGGATGGTGACGTGGTTATCCGCCGCCATCCGGTCCAATTCTGCCTGCACCCGCCGGCGCATGCCGGGATCAATCGCGTCCATTACCATCCAAGCCTGTGCAAACCTGCATGCGATAGGCGCGCAGGACCAGTTCTTCCATGAACAGCATATCGGGTTGTTCCGGCAGGGGCGAGGTGCGGAAGGCGTTTTCGGCCTGTTGGTGCAGGTCTTCCACCATTGCCTCCACCCGGTCCACCGGCACCTGGCCCTGACGGATAGCGAGGATTTCCAGGGCGTCGGGGCGGGGAAGGGTGATGTGACCATGCACCATCAATTCCACAGTCTGCCGCCCGATACGCACCGCATGGGCCATGCTTTTCCAGTCGACGCCATTGGCAGCCGCCGAATCCAAGCTGCGCCGTCCATATTCAGCCATCAGCCGTTCCACCACGTCACGGGCGTTCCCGATGCTGGCCTGGAATGACAGTTTCTTGCCGCATACTTCCAGATGCCGTACCAGCACCCCGCCCGGCATGGTCAAGTCCACAAAGCCGATATGGGGATGATCACCCCCCAAGGCCCGTTCTGGATCGGCATCGGCCAGTGCCGCTCCAGGTCCCAGCGATTGCTCAACCCCGCGCAGCCAGTTCAGGGCCATGGTGGCGGCGTTCACACGCTGTCCGCGGATACCGAACCGATGCGCCTGCCGCTGGGAATAGCGCAGGGCGGCTTCCACCTTTCGGCAAAGAAGGCGTTGGCGGTGGGCCTGTATTTCCAGCCAGATCGGATGCGGGGTGCTGATGATGGCGCTGTTGGGGGCGAACAGCATCTCCAGCGCCAGGGTCTGCCCATCGGCCAGCAGTTCCAGATAGCGCTGCAAGCTGAACAGGTCGCGGTCAACGGCGCCGGGCAGGTTGCGCTGACCCTGTTGCTTTTGCGGTCCCTCACAAATTGTGGCGGGAACCCGTTGCAACAGGATGTCGCGCGCGTCGGGCAGAAACACGCCCTTGTAATCCAGATCGGATTGCGGTGTGGCGGTGCCGTAAAGATGCGACCCGCTGCGCATTTCGACGATCAGCTGCATGCCACATCCTTCGCTACCTCGCGGCCTGTGCCGGGCTTAACCGACTTTGCCGTCGGGCACAACATACGGGCCTGGGGTACTTACCCCCGGTCCTGTGCGCCGTGCCAGACGCGCAGGATGCGGACTTCATCCTTTGCGATGTCATAGACCAGGACATAGGGATGCGACGGCCAGCTCGCGCGTGCCATCAGGGCGGGCTTTGCCGCCTTTGGGAAAGGTGGCGAGGCTGTTGCCGTCGGTGAAAAGCTGTCGGACGATGCGGCTGGCGGCATAGGGATTAAATTACGCGATATAGGCCGCATGAGCCTAAAGGTCATCAATGGCGGTTTCGGTCCAGGTGACCAATGTCACCGGGGCACGCCCGAGTGGGGGGCGGGGGGCAAAGCTTCGCCGCGTTCCAGGGCATCGGCCAGTTTCAGCAGCCAGGGGCCGACCACGGCGTGTGGTACGACGCGACCGGCGGCGACGTCGGCGCGTGCCTCTTCGATGGCGCGTGCCTTCCGCGCCTCGTCCACGTCGTCGAAGATGGAGCCTGCCTGTTCCATGGGAGCGAGTATCGCGCCCGGTGGAGTTCGGAGCAAGTCATGGGGTGCGCTGGCGGCTGTTGCGTCACTTTCGCAATGTCATGGGTCTGGAAACGGTAGCATTCGATCGTTACGATGCATACCAACATACCAATCCGTACCGGCGGGGGCGCTGGGCGGAACATAAAAGAGGAAGTTTGGGAAAATGGCCGGTATCGATAAGCGCATTACCGAGGAAGAAGCCCTGCTGCTGCATAGTAGCGGGCGTCCCGGTAAGCTGGAAATCACCCCTACCAAGCCGATGGCCACGCAGCGCGACTTGTCGCTGGCCTATTCGCCGGGGGTGGCCACGCCATGCCTGCGCATCCATGCCGACCCGTCCACGGCCTATGATTATACAGCCAAGGGCAATATCGTCGCCGTCATCTCCAACGGCACCGCCGTTCTGGGCCTGGGTGACTTAGGCGCCCTGGCATCCAAGCCGGTGATGGAGGGCAAGGCCGTCCTGTTCAAGCGCTTTGCCGATGTCGATGGCATTGACCTGGAGGTCGATACCCGCGACGTGGAGGAATTCATCAATTCCGTCCGCTATCTGGGTCCCAGCTTCGGCGGCATCAATCTGGAAGATATCAAGGCCCCGGACTGTTTCATCATCGAGCAGCGCCTGCGGGAGCTGATGGACATTCCCGTCTTCCATGATGATCAGCATGGTACCGCCATCATCGCCGCCGCCGGCCTGTTCAACGCCCTGGAAATGACGGGCCGCGACATCAAGGAAACCAGGCTGGTCATCAATGGCGCCGGTGCCGCCGCCATCGCCTGTGCCGAGCTGTTCAAGTCCATGGGTATTCCGCACGGGAACATCACGCTGTGCGACACCAAGGGCGTGGTCTGGAAGGGCCGGGCCGAGGGCATGAACCAGTGGAAATCGGCGCATGCCGTGGTGACCGATGCCCGTTCGTTGGCCGATGCGGTCGCCGGGTCGGATGTGTTCGTGGGCCTGTCGGCCAAGGGGGCGATGACGCCCGCCATGGTGAAGTCCATGGCCAAGAACCCGATCATCTTCGCGCTCGCCAACCCCGACCCGGAGATCACGCCGGAAGAGGTGCGGCAGGTGCGTGACGATGCCATCGTCGCCACGGGCCGGTCGGATTATCCCAATCAGGTCAATAATGTCCTGGGCTTCCCCTATATCTTCCGCGGCGCCCTGGATGTGCGGGCCAGCACCATCAACGACCAGATGAAGATCGCCGCCGCCCGCGCGCTGGCGGCTCTGGCGCGCGAGGATGTGCCGGATGAGGTGGATGCCGCCTATTCCGGCCGCCGCCTGCGCTATGGCCCGGAATATATCATTCCGGTGCCTTTCGATCCGCGCCTGATCTCCACCATTCCCGCCGCCGTGGCTCAGGCGGCGATGGACACGGGCGTGGCGCGCAAGCCCATTGTCGATATGGATGAATATCGCCGGTCCCTGCGCCTGCGCCTGGACCCGACAGCGGACAGTTTGCAGTTGATCGCCGACAAGCTGCGCAGCAGCCCGCGCCGCGTGGTGTTTGCCGAGGGTGAGGAGGAGCGGGCCATCCGTGCCGCCATCGCCTATCGCTCCGGTGGGTTCGGCCACCCGGTCCTGATCGGGCGTGAGAATGTGGTGCAGGAAAAGCTGGCCAGCCTGGGCCTGTCGGGGGTGGAGCCGCTGGATATCCAGAATGCCCGTTTCGGTGCCCCCAATATCGAGCGCTATACCGACTTCCTGTACAAGCGTTTGCAGCGGCGCGGCCACCTGCACCGTGATTGTCAGCGCTGGGTCAACCAGAACCGCAATGTCTTTGCCGCTTGCATGGTGGCCACGGGCGATGCCGACGCCATGGTGACGGGCCTGACCCGTTCCTTCGCCGTCAGTTTCGAGGATATCGAACGCGTGATCGATCCGCAGCCCGACCATATCGTGTTCGGCCTGTCGGTGCTGGCCACGCGCAAGCGCACCGTCTTCATCTCCGACACGACGGTGCATGAGCGTCCGACGCCCGAACAATTGGCCGATATCGCCATCCAGTCGGCGCGCATGGCCCGCCAGATGGGCCATGAACCGCGCGTCGCCTTCCTGTCTTTCAGCAATTTCGGCCAGCCCATGCGCGACCGTGCCGCCCATGTGCGCGAAGCCGTATCGCTGATGGACAAGCGCAAGGTCGATTTCGAATATGACGGCGAGATGTCAGCCGACACGGCGCTTGATTACGATCTGATGAAGCGCCTGTACCCGTTCGCGCGCCTGTCAGGGGCGGCCAATGTGCTGATCATGCCGGCCCTGCACGCCGCCAATATCGGGGCCAAGCTGCTGCACAAATTCGGCGGCGGCAACCTGATCGGCCCGCTGCTGATCGGCATGGATAAGCCGGTGCAGGTGGTGCAGATGGGGGCCACCGTCAATGAGCTGACCACGGCGGCCATCATGGCGGCGCATGACAGTTTGGCACGGTAACGGGCGGGCGTAGGTCAGGTCGAGGGGCGTCAGCCCTGAGCCCTGACAGTAAAGGATCAAAGGCCTTTTCTGTCAGGGCTCGCGCGCTGCGCTCGACCTGACCTACGCGAAATCGTCACAGGCGGGCTCAATTATTAAGTTTCCGTGATGCTGTTACCCTGGCCCTGCGGCAATGTTATCTCCTCCGGTCCCGCTCTCTGGCGGGAGGGAAATGATAAGAATGGCAGGGACAGATGCGGTGGTATGAGGTGCGGCCGGTTCGGTTCGTGCTGATCGGCGTGGCGCTGGTCGGGCCGACGGCGGCGATCCTGCTGGCCTTGCTGCTGGCGGGGCATGTCGATGCCGGGGTGGCGCTGCCGGCGCTGCTGGTCAATGTCGTGGTGGCGGTG
>JAEMSB010000467.1:316-3888 GCA_016463045.1 Niveispirillum sp. | reverse complement strand
GTCCGGCACAGGCCCAGTTCGCCCCACGCATCCGGCATGTCCGGGGCCTGGGACAGGGCCTTCTGCTGGCATTCCGCTGCCTCCCGCCACCGCCCCAGATGGCGCAGCGCCACGCCCAGATTGACCAGGGCGCGGGGATAGTCGGGCCGTTGCGCAAGCGCCCGTCGGCTGGCCTTCTCTGCGTCGCCGTAACGGCGAAGTTCGACCAGCGTCGCACCCAGATTGGACCAGGCCTCTGCATGGTCGGCACGGCGGGACAGGGTCTGCCGGAACGCCTTCTCCGCGTCTGCGAACCGGCCCAGCGCCTTCAGAAGGCTGCCACGTGTGTTGTAGGCATTGGCATATTCCGGGTCCAGAGCCAGCGCCCGGTCGACCAGCGGCAACGCCTCCGCCGCACGCCCCCCCTGCAGCAGCACCTGCGACAACAGATGCAGGGCATCCACCTCATCGGGCTGTGCCCGCAGGATGGCGCGGTATCCCTGTTCCGCCGCCGCCAGATCACCCAGACGGTGCTGTTCAACCACCGCCTCCAGGCTTGGCGGCGCCGGCGGCAGGGCCGGGGCGTGCAGCAGCCGGGTCAATTCCCGTACCATGGCGGGCACGGCCTGGGCCACCGGATGTGCCATGAACAGCCGCATCGCGGGGTACCAGGGGCGCACCGCCGTGCCCAGCGCCGACCAGTCGGGCCTGTTCTGGAACCGCCAGACCGGCACACCCAGCGATGCCGCCATTTCCCCGACCGCCGTGGGGGCGCAGATCACCAGATCAAGCCCGGCTATCAGAGCCGCCGCCCCCTCCAGATCATCCTTCAGGTCGATATCGGGGCACTGATGGACCGTGACACCCCTGGCTTCGCGCAATGCCGCGATCTCCGCCACCGCGCCATCATATTGCAGGCTGACCGGCACGATACCGGGCAGGGTCAGCAGCGGCAGCAAGTCGGCCAGGGACAGATAAGCCTGTTTGCGATCCCCATCCTGCCGCTGCGACCGCCAGCAGAAACCGACGCGCAGGCCGGGCGGCAGACTGTCCAGCCAGGACGCCTGATGCTGCGCACGCGCAGGGTCGGGCTTCATCCAACCCGTTGCCTGTGCCCCGAAGCCGCGCAGCTCGGGGCGCAGAATCGCAGGTAGATCACCCAGCGGACAATGAAAGTCCGCATCGTGCGGATCGGGTGTCTCGACCCTTGCCACGACCCCCGGAAAGGACCGGGACAGAAGGCCCGTCAGGCGGCTGTCACACTCGACAATCACTTGAATGCCGGCGGCGCGCAGATCGGCGATCAGGCCCGCCCACAGGATTTCATCCCCCAGCCCCTGCTCGCGCCAGACCAGCAGACGTGTGCCCGTGATATCCTGGCCCCGCCATTCCGGCATCGCCAGCCGGCGCACCGGACTGGCCTGACCGGCGGCGAAACGGGCGCGGTAATCGGCCCATCCGTCCGCCAAATCCCCCCGCGACAGCCGCAGATGCGAACGGTTCCAGCGGGCCAGCGCATCGCCTGGATGCTGCACCAGCAACCGGTCCAGCAGGGCCAGCGCCTCCCCCTCACGCCCCTGGATCTCCCGGATACGGGACAGGTCAGTGATGGCGGGCGGGTAGTCAGGCACCAGGGCCAGCGCCTTATCCAGTGCCGCCTCCGCCCCTCTCGCATCACCGTTACGGAACAGGGCATAGGCAAGACCCGTCCAGGCCTCCACCTGATCAGGCGACAGATCCAGCGCAGTGCGGAAGGCCGCCGCTGCCTCGGCAAAGCGATAGCCGGCGCGCAGGGCTCCACCCAGGTTAATCCATCCGGAAACCAGCGCCGGGTCCACCGTCACCGCATCCCTATGGGCGACGGCGGCGGCGTCATACTGTTCGCGCGCCTGCCGGATCAGGCCCAGCGTGTCATGGGCATGCGGGGAGGTGCCGGGACCGGACAGCAGCGGCGCCAGTTCGGCTTGCGCCGCGTCTAACTCACCCAAATCCAGCAGGCAGCGCGCGATGTTGACGATGGTGACCGCATGGCCGGGCCGCAGCGCCAGCGACTGCCGATACCGGTCGCACGCCGCCGCCGCCTGTCCTTCCGCCCGCAACGCACCGCCCAGGCGGGCCAGAAGCAGGGCATCGCTGGGCCGCAACCGCGCCGCTCGCTCCAGCAGCGGCAACGCCTCCCCGGCCTTTCCCTGCTGCATCAGGGCATGGCCCCGGCGATGCAGATCGTCCGCATCCTCCGTTCCCACATCCTGATGCATAAGCGCGGTCAGGTCACGGGCGATGTCGGACAGCAGCGACGCGAAACCCGCCCCGGCTTGCCTTGTGTAGCAGCGCATGGTGGCATACCAGGGCCGGACAGCCGTGCCCAGCCGCGTCCATTCATCCTCGCCGCCGATGCGCCAGACCGGCACGCCCAGCGCGCCAGACAGTTCCGACACCGCCGTCCCCGCACTGATGACAAGGTCCAGCGCGGCGGTCAGGGCGGCCACCCCGTCCAGGTCATCACGCAGATCGATATCCGGGCGGAACAGGTCGATCCCGTCCGGCAAGGCGGCCTTCATTTCCGCCAGCGTCGCCGGGTCATCCAGATCATATTGCAGCGGCACCCAGCGGATGCCCGGCAGCACGAACAAGGGCGCGAAGTCGCTCAGGCTTGGATAAAGCCCAACCCGCTCCCCCGATTTCAAACCACTACGCCAGCAGAAGCCGACAGTCAGGGCCGGGCCTTGGACATCCACTACCCGACGCCAGTGGCCGGTCTTGACCGCGTCGGCCAGCAGCCAGGGGCGCCCCGGAAACCGGGACAGCACCGGTCGCGCCATGCGCGGCAGGCTGCCGGCGGCAATCTGCAAATCCGCAGTGGGGGTTGCCCCCGTCGCCGCCACCGACAGGTGCGAAAAGGACCGGGCGAACAGAGGCACCAGCCGGGCGTCGCATTCCACGGTCACCGGACCGTCCAGCCCCTTCAGGTCCGGGAAGATGCTGGAAAACAGGATCTCATCCCCCAGCCCCTGCTCCGGCCAGATCAGCAGATGCTTGCCCGCCAGCATGTCGCCCTGCCAGAACGGGATATCCAGCTCCCGCCGGGGCTGACGCAGGCGGGCACGGAACCTTTCCTCATAATCGGCCCAGCCCGGTTCCAGGCGCCCATGAACCAGATGGTCCAGCGCCAGATTGAACCGCGCCACCGGCTGATCCCGGTCCAGTTCCAGCGCCCGCTGGAAATAGGGCACCGCCGCGTCGGTCATCCCCTTGCGGCGCAGAAGCGTGCCCAGATTGGCATGGGCCACTGCCAGATCGGGGGCCAGCGACAGGGCCTTGCGCTGGCACTGCTCCGCCTCCTCAAACCGGCCCAGCTCTAGCAGGGCCACCCCCCGATTGGACCAGGCATCGGCCCGCGTCGGCGCCAGGGCCAACGCTTGGCGCGCCACCTTCTCCGCCTCTGCCGGCTTGTTCAGGTCCAGCAACACGGCGGCAAGGTTGGATTGTGCATCAACCAGATCGGGTTTAACGGCCAGTGCTGCGCGAAACGCCCGCTCGGCGGCACGGAACTGCCGCACCGCCATCAGCATGCCGCCCAGATTATTCTGGAT
>JAEMSB010000467.1:0-306 GCA_016463045.1 Niveispirillum sp. | reverse complement strand
TCTCGGTGCTGCTTCCGCCGCCGCCTTGACCCGTTGCAACCCTTCCTCGGCCTCGCCCGACTGCCACAGGGCAAGGCCCAGCAGATGCCCCGCATCAACATTCCCAGGCCATCTTGTCAGGATTTGGCGGTAAAGCGTGATGGCCCCGGCCAGATCACCTTGTTGATGACGCGCGATGGCAACATCCAGCAGACGGTCGGGCGAGTCGGTCGGGGGCGGGGCTTTGCGGTCCATTTCCGGTCCGTCTGGGGCGGGGTGCCGCTACCTTAGCCCAAGCACATCGCCGCATCCAACAAGCTTGGGATG
>JAEMSB010000045.1 GCA_016463045.1 Niveispirillum sp. | reverse complement strand
CACAATTGCTGGCCATCGTTGGTTTAACGCTGGCGGGCGGCTTGCTGCTGCTCTGGGTCTGCTGGAAGATGTGGCGTGAAATCCGCCAGCATAAGCAGGAAACGCTGGGCGCCGAGGTCGCGGACGAGGCCGTGAACCCCGATGATGCCAATCCCGGTGCCGAGGCCCTGCCGCCGGAAGGCACCAAGACGGTGCGTCAGGCCATCGTGCAGATTGTCATCGCCGACGTATCGATGTCGCTGGACAATGTGCTGGCGGTTGCCGGTGCCGCACATGAGCATCCGGAGGTGCTGATCCTGGGTCTGGCCCTGTCGGTGGCTTTCATGGGTGCTGCCGCGACGGCTATCGCCAAGCTTCTGTCGCGCTTCCACTGGATCGCCTATGTCGGTTTGGCCGTGATCTTCTACGTCGCCATCAAGATGATCATCGATGGCAGCGAACAGGTGCTCCCGCTCGTACAGGGTTACCTGGGCTAATCTATCGTGCCCTAAAAGCAAAAACCCCGCTTCTGCCGGCTGGCGGAAGCGGGGTTTTCTTTTGTGCGATCGGTGGATCAGGCCGCGCGCAACTGCTGCAGGAAATCGTCGATAGCCGTGCGCAGCTTGTGGGCGTCTTCGTCCAGTGCATCCGCGGTGGCCTTCACCTGCGTCGCAGCACTACCGACATCACCGGCGGCATCGGTGACGGCATCGATCGTGTCTACCACTTCGCGCGTGCCACGGGCCGCGTCGGCAGCGCTGTGGGCGATTTCGCGTGTCGCGGCATTCTGCTGCGACACGGCTGACAGGATATCCTGTGACACGTCACCGATCTCGCGGATAGTGGCACCAATCCGCTGCATCGCGGCCACGCCCTGATGCGTGCTCGACTGGATCGCGGCGATCTGAGTGCGGATATCTTCCGTGGCGCGGGCCGTCTGGCCGGCCAGTGTCTTCACCTCGGATGCAACAACGGCAAAGCCGCGTCCTGCCTCACCGGCCCGCGCTGCCTCGATCGTGGCGTTCAGGGCCAGCAGATTGGTCTGGGCCGCAATGCTGTTGATCATGTCCACGACCTGACCGATATGGGTTGCCGCCTCGGCCAGTTCGGACATGGAGTGGCCGGTTTCATCGGCCTCCTGACGGGCGCGGCCTGCAATATGGGCTGACTGACCGACCTGACGGTCCACTTCCGCCACGCTGGCGGCCAGCTCCTCAGCGGCGGCGGCCACCGTCTCCACATCACCCGTGGCGCGGTTGGCCGAACTGGCCACGTGGCCGGACTTGGCCCCCGTGCCCTCGGCGGCGCGGCGCATGGCGTCGGCGGCACCCAGCATTTCACGCGACGCAGAAGAAACACGGGTGGCCAGCGCACGGACATTGGCCTCAAATCGGTCGGCTAGGCGTGCCTGGGCCGTGACGATGGTCCAGGTCAGCATCGGCCCGACATAGCGGCCATGGCCATCGCGGACGGCGGCGATACGGATATCCACACGTTCGCTGCCGATATCAATCTGGCCACGCCATGGCAGGTTCTCAGGCCGGTTGATGACCTGACCGATCTCTCCCGTGTCTGCCTGGAAGATGTTGAGGTGACGGCCCATGGGGCTGGTCCCGCCGGCGGGCAGCACTGCTGACAGGCCTTCCGCCGCCGCCAGGGTGGCGCGGTTGGCATAGGTGATGGCAAAGCCGTTGGCGGCATCAGCCAGCATGACATTCAACGGCATGTCATCGACCATCTGCTTCAGGCGGAACGCCTCCACCACCGACAGGCGCAGGCCGCTGGCGGCACGCTGCATACGACCGATTTCATCCCGGCGGCCCGTTGCATCGGGCGGCAGGACATCCGTTTCCCCCGCTGCCAGCTGTTCCAGAAGGTCGGACAGGGCATGCAGGGGGCGCGATGCCCAGATCCGGATCAGCACCAGGGCGATCAGGGCCAGAACCAGCGTGATGCCGGCCGACGTCAGCAGCAAGGATCGCCTCAGCTCCGCCACCTGCGCCATATAGGGGGCCTTTTCGACACCCGTATACAGCACGCCGATTATCTTCCCGCCCGCGTCCTTGATCGGGTCATAGGCCGTCAGATAGGTGACGCCCAGGATATCGGCCTCACCACGAAAGCTGCGGCCGCCGCCAACCACGGCTTCATAGGCGGGATTGCGTGCCAGATTGGTGCCAACGGCGCGGGTACCGTCCGGCTTTTTCACATTGGTGGCGATGCGTACCGCCTCTGCCCCATCCAGAACGAAGATGGTGGCGGTACTGCCGGCAATCCTGCTGATCGTATCGACAGGCCCGAAATTGTCGTTCAGAAGCGTGTCGCCCGCGTAAAGCTGCTTGCCATTGCGCCGGAACGGGCCCCCCACACTGTCCAAAACCTGCCATGCCACCCGCATGGATAGATCCTGCTGTTCACTGGCCTGACGCCTTGCATAGCTTTCGACCATTCGGTCGCTGACCAGGACGAGCGCAGTTGCCAGCAGCAGCAAGGACAAAGTAGTCAGCCCGACGATACGGGCCGACAGGGAGATATTGGTGAAACGATGAAAAAGCATACCCATGTCGGCACCCCTTGCGGTCCGGCTGAAAACGATTGCGACAGTGCTGATTGTTGCAGCCCTTATCGCAGTTGCTTCGTTAACCAAACCTTTAAGGCGCGCAGCTTTAGACTGCGTTGGCCGCAGCCCTATCCTTCACTACATGCAATAGCGTGTTAGCGTTCACTGATATGTCAAGCCAATGGCTTAGGTGACTCTACACCAGCTTCTTCTCCGGCGGCCCCCAATGATGGCAGGCGACGCGGTGACCCGGTGCCTTTTCTTCCAGGACGGGCACATCGCTGGCGCAGATGTCCGTGGCCTTGGGGCAGCGGGTGCGGAAGACACAGCCGGACGGCGGCTTCATCGGGCTGGGCAGGTCGCCGCCCAGCACGATGCGTTCCTTGTTCTTCTCCACATCCGGGTCGGGCACCGGTACCGCGGAGATCAGGGCCTGCGTGTAGGGGTGCAGGGGGGCGGCATAGATGGCGTCTCGGGTTGCGATCTCCATCACCCGGCCCAGATACAGCACCATCACCCGGTGGCTGACATGGCGGACGACGGACAGATCGTGGCTGATGAACAGCAGCGACAGGCCCATTTCCTGTTGCAGGTCCATCAGCAGATTGACGATCTGCGCCTGGATCGACACGTCCAGGGCCGAGACGGGCTCGTCACAGACCACCATCTTGGGCTTCAGGATCATGGCGCGGGCGATGCCGATGCGCTGACACTGCCCGCCGGAGAATTCGTGCGGATAGCGGTTGATCATCTGCGGCAGCAGGCCGACCTTGGCCATCATGTCGCGGACCAGTCCCTTGCGCTCTTCCTTCGACAGTTTGGGGCGATAGACGGTCAGAGGCTCGGCGATGATGTCGCCCACTGTCATGCGGGGGTTCAGGCTGGCCAGCGGGTCCTGGAAGACGATCTGCATCTCCTCCCGCTTCTGGCGCACGACCTCCGCGCCCACGCCCGTCAACTCGGACCCCATGAACACCACCTGGCCGTCGGTGGGCTTGATCAATTGCAGGATGGCGCGGCCCAGCGTGGATTTACCACAGCCGCTTTCCCCCACGATCCCCAGCGTCTCCCCCTCGTTCAGCGTGAAGGAGACACCGTCCACGGCCTTCAACGGCGTGTATTGGCCAATCAGAAGGCCACCGGTGCGGATGGGGAAATGGACCTTCAGGTCCGAAACACGGAGCAGTTCCTTGGACATGGCATCAACTCCGCACGGTCAGGCGACGACCAGCGACGGTGCCGCCGGGTCGGTAACAGGGTTCTGAAGGCTGAACAGATGGCAGGCCTTGGCATGGCCGGGCCCGACCTCGCGCAGCAGCGGCAGTTCGGTGGTGCAGCGGTCATGCACGAAGTCGCAGCGTTCCTGGAACGGGCAGGCCATGGGCAGGCGCTGCAGGTTCGGCGGCTGGCCGGGAATGGCGTACAGCTTTTCCGACCTTTCCTCCGTCAGGCGCGGCATGGAGGACAGAAGGCCGGCGGCGTAAGGGTGTGCGGGTTCATAGAAGATATCCCGGACCGTGCCCGTCTCCATGAACCGGCCGCCATACATGACCTGCACCTTGTCGCACAATCCTGCGACGGTACCCAGATCATGGGTAATCAGGACGATGGCGGCCTTGGTCACGCGCTTCAGGTCGGACATCAGGTCCAGGATCTGCGCCTGCACTGTCACATCCAGCGCCGTTGTCGGCTCATCCGCGATCAGCAGTTCCGGTTCGCACAGCAACGCCATGGCGATCATGATGCGCTGACGCATGCCGCCCGATAATTCGTGCGGATACTGGGCCAGACGGCGGCCTGCCTCCGGGATGCGGACAAGGTTCAGCATGTCCAGCGCGCGCTTGACCGCCTGGCTTTCCGACATGCCCTTATGCTGCACCAGAACCTCGGTCATCTGCCGCCCGATGCGCAGATGCGGGGTCAGGCCCGTCATGCTGTCCTGGAAGATCATGGCGATCTTGTCGCCCCGGATCTTGTTCAGCTCCTTGACAGGCATGCCGACCAGCTCGGTGCCCCGGTATTTGGCCGATCCCAGGGTGCGGCCATTGCGGGCCAGCAGGCCCATCACCGACATGAAAAGCTGGCTCTTGCCCGAACCGCTTTCGCCGACGATGCCGACGCATTCGCCCTCATTCACGTCAAAACTCACGCCATTGACGGCGCTGACCTCGCCATCGGGCGTGGCGAAACGGACCGATAGGTCGCGGACTTCCAAAACTGCGGTCATCTTGTCCGTTCCCTTAGCGGTCCTTGGGGTCCAGCGCGTCGCGCAGGCCGTCACCGATGAAATTGAAGCAGAACAAAGTCACGGCCAGGAACACGGCCGGGAAAATCAGCATATGCGGGGCGTTTTCCATCTGGGCCGCCCCTTCGGAAATCAGCACGCCCCAGCTGGTCATCGGCTCCTGCACGCCCAGACCCAGGAAGGACAGGAAGCTTTCCACCAGGATCACGACGGGCACCAGCAGGGTCACGAATACGATGACGGGGCCGATAACGTTGGGGATGATGTGGCGCAGGATGATGTTGGGCGTGGACACGCCGGCGGCGCGGGCCGCTTCGATATATTCCTTGCGCTTCACCGACAGGGTCTGGCCACGCACGATGCGCGCCATGGTCAGCCATTCGACACAGCCGATCGCGGCGAAGACCAGGATAATGTGCCGCCCAAACACCACCACCAGGATGATGACGAAAAACATCAGCGGCATGGAGTACAGCACGTCGACAATGCGCATCATGATGCTGTCGATGCGTCCGCCGAAATATCCCGCTATGGCGCCATAGACCACGCCGATCATCAGGGCGACCAGCGTGGTGACGACACCGACGGCCAGCGATACCTTGGCGCCGTACAGCGTGCGGATGAACAGGTCGCGGCCATTGGCATCGGTCCCGAACCAGTGGCTGCCCTCCAGCTGCGGTCCGACACCGATATAGTCCCAATAGACCTCGTCATAGGCATGGGGGGACAGGAAATCGGCAAAGATCGCCATGAAGGTGATGATGCCCAGCACGATCATGCTGGCCACCGCCATCTTGTTGGCAAACAGGCGACGGCGGGCATCCTGCCACAGGGACCGGCCCTGGACCTCTTCGCCCGCCTTCTCGATCAGTGCCGCCCGCTTGGCGCCACCGGTGATGTCTTGAACCATTATTGCCTCATGCCGCCTTGGCTTGCGACCGTTGCCAGAGATTGGGGGCGGACAGTTCCATCAAGTCCGACCAATGCACACAAAACCCGTCTTCACCGACAATCGCCCGGTCGAACAGACCGGGCTCGTCCCGCAACGGGGCGAAAATCAAAAGATCGCTGACGACATCCGAGACATCGACGGTTGTCACGGGACCTGTGTCCCATGTCAGCCGCAGGCGATAGCCAGACATCGTCTCAACCTGTGTGATCCGGGGCGTCCGCATCACGACCTCCGCTCGTTGAAGCCGTTCCAAAGCATCATCAGCGTATCACGGTTCTCCAGGATCCAGGCCATGGCCGGGTCTACATGACGCAGACTGCCGACCATGGCGCGGCCCGTTACAATATTCACCGCCATGTCCTGTCCATCAAACAGGATATGGACATGAGGCGGCGGGTGATCATTGGGGAACATGGCAACCCGTATCGAACCGAAACGCTTCAATACCGGCATTGTCCGCTCCCCGATGATCTGACCTGAACCCTCACTCCCAGCCGCAGCTCTTGCCCTCGTTCTGCTTGTCCAGCCATTCCTTCAGCGGCGCGAAATAAGCCAGCATGGCCGAAGCATCCATCTGTTCGGTGCCGGTAAAGGTCTTCAGCGCCTCCGGCCAGGGCCGGGACGCGCCCATTTCCAGCATGGCCTTGAACTTCGCCCCCACCTCGGCATTGCCGGCGATGGAGCAGCGGTGCAGCGGGCCGGTGAAGCCGGCCTGATCGCAGGCGGCCTTGTGGAACTGGAATTGCAGGATGCGGGCCAGGAAATAGCGCACATAGGGCACGCTGGTCGGCACGTGGTTCTTGGCACCCGGATCAAAATCCGCCGCGCTGCGTTCCACGGGTGAGGACACGCCCTGATACTTAGTGCGCAGGTCCCACCAGGCCTTGTTGTATTCTTCCGGCTTGATATTGCCGTTGAAGACATTCCAGCGCCACTTGTCGATCAGCAGGCCAAAGGGCAGGAACGCCACCTTGTCCATGGCCTGTTGCAGCAGCAGCGGCACATCGCCCTCGGTGGAGGGTTCCTTGTCCAGCAGACCCAGCTTCACCAGATAACCCGGCGTCACCGACAGGGCGATGAAATCGCCGATGGCCTCGTGGAAGCCGTCATTGGCGCCGTTGCGGAACAGGGTCGACTGGCCCTTGTAGGCGCGCTGGTAGAAATTATGGCCCAGCTCATGATGCACGGTCTGGAAATCATCGCCATTCACGCGCATGCACATCTTGATGCGGATATCGTCCTTGTCATCGATATCCCAGGCCGAGGCATGGCACACGACCTCGCGGTCGCGCGGGCGGGTGATCTGCGAGCGTTCCCAGAAGGTCTGGGGCAGCGGCTCAAAGCCCAGGCCCGTGAAGAAGCCTTCGGCTGACTTGGTCATCTTAATCGGGTCGTACCCGGCCTTGGTCAGCAGCTTGGTGACATCGACATTGGTGGCCGCCTGCTTGGGCGCCACCAGATCATAGATGTTGCCCCATTCCTGCGCCCACATATTGCCCAGGAGATGGGCCGGGATCGGCTTGTCCTGCGGCACCACGTCGGTGCCATACGTCTCGCCCAGCTTGGTGCGGGCATAGCAATGCAGGGCAGTGTAGAGCGGCTTTACCTGGCCCCACAGCCGGTCGGCCTCCTGCTCGAACGCTTCGGGCGGCATGTCATAGCCGGAGCGCCACAGGGTGCCGGCATCAGGCAGGCCCAGCTCCTTGGCGCCGATATTGGCGATCTCCACCTCACGCTGGTAGAGCGGCTTCATCTCCTGTCCGACCTTGTGCCAGCCGGCCCAGAGCCGCTTCAGCTCCTTCTCGTCGCGCGAGGTGCGGAAGACATCGTCGATCTCGTCCAGTGTCAGGCAGTCGCTGCCATCCTCGCGGCAGACCTTGCCGGTCGCGTACAGCTCACCCAGCTTGGCATCCAGCTCGGCCAGTTCCTTGTTAAGCGCCGGGTCGGCGGGCGACGGCAATGCTGTTTCCAGGCGCAGCAGGTTCAGCTTGCGCGCCACATCGGCCGGCAGCTCCAGCCCCACGAAACGCTTGCTCTCCGCCGTCAGGCGGGACACCAGCGCGCTGTAGGACGCGTTGCTGTCGGCGGCCAGGGCCAACGTGTCGGGCGTGATATAGGTGTTCTGCACCCAGGCGGTGCGCGATGCCTTTTCGCGCGCGGCACCCAGTTCGGCCTCGGCCTTGGTGACGAAGGCGGTGGCTTCTTCCACGGTCGGCTTCGCGGGTGCCGCCGCCTGCTTGTCGCCCGGCTGCCCGCAGGCCGCCAGGATCATCATGGCGCCAAAGGCGACCCCGGTGCGCAGATGCTTGGTGATGTGCATGGAACCCTGTCCTTACCTGCTGAACATTGGCTTATCGTTAATTTTATTATCGTTATTTCCTCAATCGTACCGAACGCGCGGGTCCATCAGGCCATAGACCAGATCGACCAGAAGGTTCATCAGCACGATCAAGCTGCCATAGGTAATGACGGTGCCCATCACCAGCGTGTAGTCGCGGTTGATGGCGCCCTGCACGAAATAGCGGCCAATGCCGGGCAGGCCGAAAATCTGCTCGATCACCACCGACCCCGTCACCAGACCGGCAATGGCCGGCCCCAGATAGGAAATGACGGGCAGCAGGGCCGCGCGCAGCGTGTGGCGCGTGATGATCAGATGTTCGGGCAGGCCCTTGGCATGGGCGGTGCGCACGAAGTTGGATCGCAACACCTCCACCATGCCGCCGCGCGTCAGGCGGCTGATGATGGCGATCTGCGGCAGGGACAGGGCGATGACGGGCAGCACCAGGTTGCGGAACGACCCATCGCCCAGACCCGCCACCGGCAGCCAGCCCAGATAGATGCCAAACACCAGCGTCAGCAGCGGCGCCATCACGAAGTTCGGGATGGTGATGCCCACCATGGCGACACCCATGATGGAATAGTCGGTCTTGGTGTTCTGGCGCATGGCAGCCAGGATGCCCAGCGTACAGCCGATGATTACCGCCAAGGTGATGGCCGACAGGCCCAGCTTGAGGGACACGGGGAAACCCGTCCCGATCAGTTCGGAGACGGAGAAGTCCTTATAGGTGAAGGAGGGGCCGAAATCGCCCTGCACCGCATTGGCCAGATAGATCAGGAACTGCTGCCAGACCGGCTTGTCCAGATTATAGGCCGCCTTCAGGTTCGCCTCGATCTCCGGCGGCAGCACGCGTTCGCTGTCGAACGGGCCACCCGGCGCCGAATGCATCAGGAAGAACGACAAGGCCACGATCACCAGCAATGTCGGGATCGCTTCCAGCAGGCGCCGGACAGTGTAAGACAGCATCGACAGGGTCCCTCCATCGCGCCTCGGTCCCCGCATGGTATCAGCCATGCAACGAACGCATCCCGCGCGGACGGCATGACATCTCTGTGAAAAAGTCCGCCCTGTCAACCGTGCCACGGCAAAAGAGATATTATTTCAAAACGGGTGGTGCGGGCGGGCCATTCACCAATCTGAGTGGCCCGGGTTGGGAAACTTTTGGGCGGGGACATCACAGATGCGTCGATTCCGAAGGTCGTGTATAGTGTCATTTGACGCTATACATATCCCGGATATCTCCGTGATCATCAGGAACGTCATCCATAAAGGGCTGCGCCGGTTGATGGAGGATGATGACGCCAGCGGATTGCCGGCTGCCGCTGTGCCAAAGCTGATCCGCATACTGTCCTTTCTGCAGGATATGGAGCGTGAAGATGAGCTTACGACCGTGCCGAGTTGGAAGGCACACCGGCTTATTGGCGACCGGAAGGGGACATGGAGCCTGCATGTGACCAAGAACTGGCGGTTAACCTTCGCCATTGATCGGGCGGGTGTTGAGATCATCGATCTGGACTATGTGGACTATCATTAGGAGACGGCCATGAACGCCATCACCGGCATCCGCCTGAAAAGCCCAGCCCATCCCGGCGGCTTCATCCGGCACGAGGTGATCGAACCTTTGGACCTGTCGGTGACGGCGGCGGCCAGCATCCTGGGCGTCACACGGGCTGCGCTTTCCATGCTGCTGAACGAGCGCACGCAGCTTTCCTCCGAAATGGCACTGCGGCTGGAGAAGGCGTTTGGCGTGTCGATGGACACATTGATGCGCATGCAGAACAGTTACGACATCGCCCAGGCCCGCCGGCGGGAAGGGGAGATCAAGGTGGACCGCTATGTTCCGGCCCCGACGAGCCCGTCACCATCGGACCCCAATTAAGATCGTTTCGCAACAAGTCGTAAATCCATCCCGATCTGTACAAAAATCGGGGGCTGATCCCCTCAACCTGCCCTTTCCCCGCACCGCAAAAAGCGCTAAACCACGCTCCGAAAACGCCATCCTGGCAGATCAACGGTCCCGGACGCTGGAGCCGGGGCGAGATACGGTCTGCCGTTTACCCCGCGACCCCGTTGGAGGAGTCACCCCCCGATGTCCACGTTCACCGGCCATGACAGCCTGAAGACCCGCCGCACGCTTTCCGTCGGCGGCAAGTCCGTTGATTATTTCAGCATTCCCGAAGCGGAGAAGGCCGGTCTGGGCGACGTGTCGCGCCTGCCCTTCTCGATGAAGGTCCTGCTGGAAAACCTGCTGCGCTTTGAAGATGGGCGCACGGTGAGCGTTGACGATGTCAAGGCTGTGGCCCAGTGGCTGGTCGACAAGCGGTCCGACCGCGAGATCGCCTATCGCCCGGCCCGCGTGCTGATGCAGGACTTCACCGGCGTGCCCGCCGTCTGCGATCTGGCCGCGATGCGCGAGGCGATGGTGGCGCTGGGTGGCGACCCGACCAAGATCAACCCGCTGACGCCTGTCGATCTGGTCATCGACCATTCGGTGATGGTGGACAGCTTCGGCACGCCGCAGGCGTTTGACGAAAACGTTGAGCTGGAATTCCAGCGCAATGGCGAGCGGTACGAGTTCCTGCGCTGGGGCCAGAAGGCGTTCAACAATTTCCGCGTGGTCCCGCCGGGCACCGGCATCTGCCATCAGGTGAACCTGGAATATCTGGCCCAGACCGTCTGGACCGACACGGACCAGACCGGCGCCACCGTCGCCTATCCCGACACGCTGGTCGGCACCGACAGCCACACGACCATGGTCAACGGCATGGCCGTCCTGGGCTGGGGCGTGGGCGGTATCGAGGCTGAGGCCGCGATGCTGGGTCAGCCCATCTCCATGCTGATCCCGGAAGTCGTCGGCTTCAAGCTGACCGGCAAGCTGCGTGAGGGGGCGACCGCCACCGATCTGGTGCTGACCGTCACCCAGATGCTGCGCAAGAAGAAGGTGGTGGGCAAGTTTGTCGAGTTCTACGGCCCCGGCCTGGACGCGCTGACGCTGGCCGACCGTGCGACGATTGCCAATATGGCCCCGGAATATGGCGCCACCTGCGGCATTTTCCCGATCGACGCCGAGACCATCCGCTTCCTGCACTTCACCGGCCGCGACGCCGACCGCGTGGCGCTGGTGGAAGCATACGCCAAGGCCCAGGGCATGTGGCGCGACGCGTCCTCGCCCGATCCGGTCTTCACCGACACGCTGGACCTGGACCTGGGCTCGGTGGAGCCGTCGCTGGCCGGGCCGAAGCGTCCGCAGGACCGCGTGCTGCTGTCCAACGTCACCAAGGAATTCGGTGAGTTCCTGGCCACCGACGTTGCCGGCCGCCCCGTCAGCCAGCCGACAGACGTCGCCGGTGCCGATTACAAGCTGGATCACGGCCATGTCGTGATCGCCGCCATCACGTCCTGCACCAACACCTCCAACCCGTCGGTGCTGTTCGCCGCCGGTCTGGTGGCCAAGAAGGCGGTGGAACTGGGCCTGAAGACCAAGCCCTGGGTGAAGCCCTCGCTGGCCCCTGGGTCCCAGGTCGTGACCGACTACCTGAATGCCGCCGGCCTGACCCCCTACCTGGATCAGCTGGGCTTCAATCTGGTCGGTTACGGTTGCACCACCTGCATCGGCAATTCCGGCCCGCTGCCGGACCCGATTGCCGCCGCCGTTGACGCGGGCAAGCTGACCGTCGCCTCTGTCCTGTCCGGCAACCGCAATTTCGAAGGCCGCGTGTCGCCGCAGGTCCGCGCCAACTACCTGGCCTCCCCGCCGCTGGTGGTGGCCTATGCCCTGGCCGGCACGCTGCACCTGGATATCTCCAAGGACCCGATCGGCAAGGGCAAGGATGGTCAGGACGTCTATCTGAAGGACATCTGGCCGACCAACAAGGAGATCGAGGACACGATTTCCCAGTTCCTGACGCGCGAGATGTTCGTCAGCCGCTATGCCAACGTCTTCCTGGGTCCGGAGCAGTGGCAGAAGATCAAGACCGTCGAGGGCATGACCTATAAGTGGGACGAGAAGTCGACCTACGCCAAGCGTCCGCCGCTGTTCGACGGCATCACCATGACGCCGGGCTCCGTGTCCGACGTGAAGGGTGCCCGCGCGCTGGCCATCCTGGGCGACAGCATCACCACCGACCATATCTCGCCCGCTGGCAACATCAAGAAGACCAGCCCCGCCGGTGAATACCTGCTGGAAAACGGCGTGATCGTGGCCGACTTCAACAGCTATGGTGCGCGCCGTGGCAACCACGAAGTCATGATGCGCGGCACCTTCGCCAATATCCGCATCAAGAACGAGATGGTGCCGGGTGTCGAAGGTGGCGTGACCAAGTATGTGCCGACCGGCGAGGTTATGCCGATCTACAACGCGTCGATGAAGTACCAAGCCGAGGGCACGCCGCTGGTCGTGTTCGCCGGTCAGGAATATGGCACCGGTTCGTCGCGTGACTGGGCCGCCAAGGGCACCCGCCTGCTGGGCGTGTCCGCCGTCGTGGCCGAAAGCTTTGAGCGTATCCACCGGTCCAATCTGGTCGGCATGGGCATCCTGCCGCTCCAGTACCCGGCCGGCGTGAACCGCCACACCCTGAAGCTGGACGGCACCGAGACCTTCGACATCGAAGGCGTGGAAGCCGGCCTGAAGCCGCACATGGACCTGAAGCTGACCATCACCCGCGCCGACGGGTCGAAGGAAACCGTCAACCTGTTCTGCCGTATCGACACGCTGGACGAGGTCGACTACTTCAAGAATGGCGGCATCCTGCAATACGTGCTCCGCAACCTCGCTGCCCCGGCAGCGGCGGAGTAAGGATTGTTGCTATGACCATCGCTGGGGTCACCCGGCGGTGGGGTAGAGACAAGGAAAAGCCCGGCGGAGCGATCCGCCGGGCTTTTTTGTTTGGGGGAACTGGGGTTGATTTGCACTCCATTCCCACCGTGCGGGCAACTGAATAGTTTCGGTTCAGATTGCCAGTGTAGAGCTTGGTGCAATGTAATAATACTCACGGTCTTGAAATTGTGATATAATATTAATCTAATCTAAAAGATTTTTACATTAATATTTGGTAACAAAATCCTGCATTTCATACACCAACCTCAAGGTTGTTAGCGCATCTGCCGCATCTTCCTTCATCACCGTGCCATCTAAGCTGATGTCTATTGTCTTCCCCTCCCACTGAATTGGGAGTGCGTTTCTTATATCATTTGCTTTAAATTCATAGCGCAGGCTATGTGAAACAGTATTTCTGATAACACGAGCGTACCAATACCACGGCTCTGCCTTTAATGCAGTGATTTTATTATTCGAACGTGCGTATTCGTATACAACTTCATAAGACTCCTTTATTAGGTTCCGGCGGACAAATTTGTAGAATTCTTTTAAATCAACATTGAAATTGGAGTTATCGTGCCTTTTCACTGCAATTATCTGAGTCAAATCTATTTCAATGCTTCCATTTACCATGTCGTTATCGTTAAAATTGTATATAACACCTTCATCATTAATTATAATAGAGACACCGGTAAGGTGCTCAATGGCATCGCTATTTAAGAGTTGGGAGCTGGCACACATATATATAAAGGCATTTATTTTATGGCGAAGCTGATTTAAGGCAAATTGCTTGTCCATTTCCACCTACCACAAGCTGGCCAGTATTTATCATTTAAACTGAATATCATTTTATCTTCCTCTTTTTTGTGTCAAATCAAACTCACTCATCTGTTTCCAGCCCAACCAAAAAACTATCATGCCGTTGATACTGTGGATACCGTGCTCACCACTCCCGCCTCATCGCTGAAGCGGATGCCGGCGGCCTGGAAGCAGGCGATCAGTTTGGCCATGGTGCCAGCTTGGGAGCGGTTTTCGTTGTTCTCGAACGCTAGCACCGTGCGCATGGTGATGCGCCGGGAAAGGCTGGTTCATGTCCTGGCAATGGAACCCAACCGTACGCATGACGACGTGACCGCCAAGCTGGCCGTGCTCTGCTGCCGTCTGCGCCTGTATGCAACGCCGGGGGCAAGCTGGCGCATGGCCAACTATCAGCTGGCGGAAAGTGCCCGCGACGGGTTGCCGGGGTGAAATGCAGGTCAGGTCGAGCCGCAGGCGTGCCCTGACCTACGCATGAAAATCCGGCGTCGGGCATGCTATACAGCCTCTATGCCCGACAAACTCCCCCTCTCCGTCTTCATCATCGCCCTGAACGAGGCCGACCGCATCGGCCCCGTCATCCAGACTGTTTCCGGCTGTGCCGTCGAGGTACTGGGGGTGGGGAGCGGCAGCAATAACGGCACCCAGGACCGCGCCCTCGCCCATCACATCCGCTATCCCCAAGGATTGATCAGCGGTACCCCTGTTGCAGTGAAATCAGCCACGTTCCGCGTCACAACCGACATGCCGTGATGCAGCGCCGTGGCGGCAATGAGGGCGTCGCGGTCGCTTCGTGGGTCGGGGACGTGCAGGCGGGCGCAGCGTAGGGCG
>JAEMSB010000044.1 GCA_016463045.1 Niveispirillum sp. | reverse complement strand
ATCCTGGACCGTGCGTGGAAGGCGCTGGGGGCGGGTGGTTAACCACGTCCCCAGCGTGCCGTCTTGTCGCCAAAGGCGGGCAGGCCGAAGTGTGGTTGTGCCGGTTCGTCCGTGAACCGGATCGGCACACCGATATGGCGATAGCCGTCGGCATCGGTCAGAACCATGCCGCGTTCGGCCACGAACGGATCGTCGAACGCATCCTTCAGGCTGCGCACGGGTGCCCAGCAGCAATCCACTCCGCGCAGGAATTCCTGCCACTCGCCCAGACTGCGCGTGGCGAACGTGTTCTTGAAGAACGCGCGCAACGGTTCCTGATCCGGTCCCGGCGGCATCTTGGCAAAGGACAGCAGGTCGGGGCGGCCCAGTGCCGTCAGAAGGTTTTCGGCAAACTTGATCTCCGACCCGCCCAGCACCAGGAAACGCGCGTCCGCCGTTTCATAGATATGGTACATGGCCGATCCGCCGAAGCTGCGCATCTCCTTGACGGGCGGGTGGCGGTCCTCGGCGAAGACTGGGCCGGCGACGTTGGGGGTCCAGGCGAAGGCGGCATCGAACATGGACAGGTCGACATAATCGCCCTTGCCAGTCTGTGTCCGCCGCAGCAGGGCCATCAGCACGCCGGACAGGGCCATAAGGCTGGCCGCCATGTCGGCCACGGGCATGTTGGGGCTGGCTGGCTTTTCGTCCGTCAGGCCCCGGTTTAGGTCCACCAGACCGGCCAGCGCCTGCACCGTCATGTCATGGGCCGGCTTGTGCGCGTATTTCCCCGTCTGCCCGAAGGCGGAGATGGAGCAATAGACCACGCCCGGATTGACCGCGCGCACCGCGTCATAATCCACGCCCAGACGCTTGACCACGCCAGGACGGAATGCCTCCACCACCACATCGGCCTCTGCGGCCAGTTCCATGAACAGGGCGTGATCCGCAGGATCCTTCAGGTTCAGGGTGACCGACCGTTTGCCGCGTGCGATGTTGCGGAACCAGACGGTGACCCCGTCCTTGGTCTTCTGCCCGATCTCCCGCGTCGGCTCGCCGGTACCATTGGCCGGTTCCACCATGATCACGTCGGCGCCATGGTCGGCCATCATCATGGTCATGTGCGGACCCGGCAGGAAGGCCGACAGGTCCAGAACCTTGATCCCGTTCAGCTTCATTCGCCCCTCTCCCCCAGCTTGGGCGCGCGGCGGCCCTTGGGCCGTTCGCCATTGATACGGATGGGGGATGAGAGCAGGCGCAGCGCGCCATCCTTGGCGTCGGGATGCGCCACATCCTCCACCATCCCGATCTCCGCCACGAACGGATTGTCCAGTGCCTGATCCAGGGTGGTGATGGGTGCAAACGGCACATGCCCGCCCAAGATCGACAGCCATTCTGCTGTGGTCTTGGTGGACAGCAGTTCGTCCAGCGTGTCCGACAGAAGCTGCCGGTTGGCGCGACGGGCGGGGATGTCCTTGAACTCCGGACGGTCAAGCAGATCTGCCCGGCCCGTGCGACGGCAGAATTCCTCCCAGAATTTCGGGGTCTGGCACATCAGCATGGCCCAGCCATCCCTGGTCTTGAAGGACTGGCTGGGGGCGATGGACGGATGCGCCCCGCGTGGCAGGCGGGAAACCTGATCGCCCGCGTTCAGATACCATGTGGCGGGGTAGGAGAGCTGGTGCAGTGCTGTGTCGAACAAAGCCACATCCACGTCGCAGCCAATCCCCGTCGCCCTGGCGCCCAGGATGGCCGACACCGTGCCGAACGCCATCATGGTCCCCGTCATGAAATCGACCATCGACACGCCCAGCCGCGTCGGCGGGGCATCCGGCTCCCCCGACAGGCCCATGAACCCGGCCTCGGCCTGCATCAGGTAATCATAGCCGGGCCAGGTCTCCCGGCTGTTTCCCCGCCCATAGGCCGACAGATGCGCGCAGACCAGACGCGGGTTGATCTCCTTCACCGCCTCATAGGTCAGGCCCAGCTTTTTCGGCTGATCCCCGCGCAGATTGTTGATCAGGGCGTCGGCGCCTGCCAGCAGTTCGTTGAAAACGGCGCGTCCGTCCGGGCTTTTCAGGTCGATGCTGGCCGATTGTTTGCCCTTGGAGAAGGTCTGGAAGAACTGGCTGTCCTGTTCACCCAAGAAATGCGGCCCCGTCGCGCGGGAGACATCCCCGCCCGTCGCGGCATTTTCCACCTTGATCACCGTGGCGCCCAGATCGGCCAGCAGCATGCTGCCATAAGGCCCGGCGCCATATTGCTCCACCGCGATGACGCGGATGCCGGAAAGGGGGCGGGTCATGGGAGGCTCCCTCACACCGGATTGCGCGCAATCATCTGCTTGGCGATGATGATGCGCTGCATCTCGTTGGTGCCCTCGCCGATGCACATCAGCGGCGCGTCGCGATACAGCCGCTCAATTGGATATTCCTTGGAATAGCCATAGCCGCCGAAGATGCGCATGGCCTCCAGCGTGACCTCGACCCCCGTTTCGGATGCGAAATACTTGGCCATGCCGGCTTCCATGTCGCAGCGGTCGCCCCGGTCATAGGCAGCGGCAGCGTCCTGGACCAGCAGTTCGGCGGCACGCACCTTGGTGGCCATCTCACCCAGCTTCAACTGGATGGCCTGATGCTCGCCGATGGGCTTGCCAAACGTCTTACGGGTCTGGGCATAGGCCACGCTTTCCTTCAGCGCGCGCCGTGCAATGCCAACAGCACGGGCGGCGACATTGATGCGGCCCAGTTCCAGGCCACCGACGGCCATCAGGAAGCCTTTGCCCTCAACCCCGCCGACCAGATGGCGTTCGGCATCCAGCTCGTAATCCTCAAAGATCAACTCGGCACTGTCGATGCCCTTATAGCCCATCTTTTCCAGCTTCTTGCCGGTGCGGAAGCCCTCGTACCGCTGACCATTGTCGGGATCGACCTTGGGCGCGATCAGCATGGTCATGCCCTTGTGGCGCGGCTGCGCGTCGGGGTCGGTCTTGACCAGCAGGGCTACGGCGCCGCCCTCGATCCCGTTGGAAATCCAGGTCTTGGTGCCGTTGATGATATAGGTGCCGCGATCGGTGCGGGTGGCCTTTGTGCGGATGGCTTGCAAATCGGTGCCGGCATCGGCCTCCGTCAGGCCCAGGCCGCCGCGGATGTCACCGGCGCAGAATTTGGGCAGCCAATATTCCTTCTGGGCCTGCGTCCCGAACTTCTCCACCACCGTCGCCATCATGATATGGCTGTTGAAGATGCCGGTCAGCGACATCCAGGTTTCGGCGATCAGGCTGACGATGCGGGTATAGGTGGAGGCCGGCAGCCCCAGCCCGCCATATTCCGGGCTGATCGTGGCGCCGAACAAGCCCAGTTCCTTCATCTGCGCGACCAGCTGGGTCGGGTAGATGTCGTCATGTTCCAGCTTTTCGGCCACGGGGCGGACCTCACGGGCCAGCCAGCGTTCGATGCTGTCCAGGATGGCGGCTTCATCGTCGGTGTGGATGCCGGGATGGGGCGTGCTCATGATATCGGCTCCGGGCTGGGGATCAGTAATTTTCGACCCGGTCTTCCACGGCATGGCCACGGAAGGGGATCAGCATGTTGCGCTTGAACGAACAGACGGTGACGCCGTTCTGGTTCTTGCCGATGGTGCGGATGGTGACGATGCCCTGGTTGGGCCGCTTTTCCGACACGCGCTTGGCCAGCACTTCGCTTTCGCCATACAGCGTGTCGCCGTGGAACACGGGCGCGCTGAACTTCACCTCGTCCATGCCCAGATTGGCGATGGCCTTCTGCGACACGTCCGTCACGCTCATGCCGATCAGCAGGGCTAGCGTATAGGGGCTGACCACAAGGTTCTGCTTGAACTCCGATGCCTTCGCGAACTCCGTATCGAAATGCATCGGATGGGTGTTCAGCGTCAGCAGCGTGAACAGGTGATTGTCATATTCGGTGACGGTCTTGCCTGGACGATGCTCATAGATATCGCCGACATTGAAATCTTCGAAGTAACGGCCAAACGTCTCGCGATAGCGATTGGGGCCGACTTCCTTCCAGTTCTGCACCATCTTCTTGGGTCCTTATCTCATCCGGCGGCAGCGGCCAGCATGCGCCGCGCTGCCCGCACCACGGGTATCTCGATCAACTTGCCATCCAGCAGGGCCACGCCACCGCCGGCTTGTTCAAAGGCGTCCACCACGCGGTGGGCACGGGCAATCTCCGCTGCTGTCGGCGTAAAGACCTCATTCACCACGGCCACCTGGGTGGGGTGGATGCAGGCCCGGCCCGTGAAGCCCAGCGCCCTGGCCCGCGCCGTGGAAGAACGCAGACCGTCGACATCCGCGACATCGATGGACGGAACGTCGAACAGGCCGACCCCACCCTCCGCCGCCGCCGCAACCAGGGTGGAACGCGCATGCAGCAGCGGCTCCCACTCCAGCGCACAGCCCAGTTCCGCCGACAGGTCCACCGCCCCGAACAGCAGGGCGCGCACCCGCTTCGCGGTCGCGATGGCGGCGGCATTGCGCAGGCCCGCCGCCGTTTCGATCAGGGGTACCAGCCCCACCGGCCGGCTGCCCAGAACCTCATCCACCAGTGACAGATCGGCGGGGTCCGTCAGCTTGGGCAGCATCAAGGCCGCCGGTGCCTTTTCCATCGACAGCACGGCCAGAAGGTCGGCCAGCCCCGCCGCACTGCGTACCGGGTTGATACGCAGCCACAGATGATCCGGGAACCCCTGTTCCGTGATGAAGGCGATGGCGGCGGCGCGTGCCGCGTCCTTGCCCTCAGGCGGGACGGAATCTTCCAGATCAATGCAGGTAATGTCCGCCCCGGCGCCCAGCGCCTTTGCGAACCGGTCGGCCCGCGCGCCCGGCACGAACAACAATGACCGCTCTGCCATGGTCAGTTCCTCGGTTAATATGTCCGGACATATTCGGACCGACACGTCCCCTGTCAACCAACCATCCTGCGGTTTGACCACCAGGAGGATGAAATCAGGGCTTCAGCACGGTGTCGAAGAAGTCGAGCGTGTCCTGCAGCGCCTTCACATGCGTGCTGCGCATCAGTTCCCGGTCCTTCGCCATCCAGCCATGATTGACGCCGGGATAGACCACCATGCGGGCCGATGCGCCCACGGATTTAAGCTTGTCCAGCATCACCTGTGCCTGGATCACCGGCACCGCCGCGTCCAGTTCGCCATGCAGCAGCAGGATCGGCGGGGTCTTGGTATCGACATAGTTGATGGGGCCGACGGCCTTGATTTCGTCCGCACAATCGGCGGCATCCTTGCAGCCCAGGAAATCATAGATCGGCTTGAAATCCTCTGGCGGGCGCGGCTTGTCGGTGACGGTGAAGTCATAGATGCCGTACCAGGGCACGGCAGCCTGCACGCAATCACCCTTTTCCACGGGCGCCGACCGGTCGCAATCCACCGCCGCCATGGCTGCCAGATGGCCGCCGGCACTGTCGCCGAACACGCCCACGCGGGCCGGGTCGATGCCATAGGTGGCGGCATTGGCACGCAGCCAGCGGATGGCGGCATCCACATCCTGGCTCTGCGCCGGGAAGGTGGCTTCCGATTTCAGCCGGTAATTCACGGCGGCCACGGCATAGCCGCGGGCCGCCAGATCGGCCAGCACGGTGGGGAAATCGGCAAAGGCCGCCAGCCCGCGCGAATTGCCCATGGCCCAGCCGCCGCCATGGACATAGATCAGCAGCGGGCGGTCCTTCGCACCTTCCTTGCGGTAGATGTCCAGCTTCAGCGGACGATAGCCGGGGATGGTCGCATAGGTCAGGTCTGGCAGGGCAACCACCCCGCCGGGGAAGGGGACCGGCAGTTTGGGCAGCATGTCCTCCTGGCTCCAGCCGGTACTTACCTCCGCCTTCACGGGTTCCCCCGCATAGGCGGGCAGGGACAGCGACGCGCCCAGGACGGCGCACAGAAGAAGCTTACGCATGGCGCGAACCTTTCAGCGGAGAAGGGGAAGTGTCAGCCAGCCTTGGGCGGTACTGCCGCCGCAAAGGCCGCCGCGATGTTGGTGCGGCTGGTCACCCAGACGTCGGAATGGCGCTTCACATGGTCCAGGAAGCCCTGGAACGCGCCGATGCGCCCCGGACGGCCAATGATGCGCAGATGCAGCCCCAGGCTCATCATCCTGGCCCCTTCGGTCTGTGCCTCCCGATACAGCCAATCGAAGCTGTCGATGGCATATTGCTGCCAGTCGCGGGGCGTCAGGGCCGGGGCCAGCCAGAACTTCATATCGTTGCTGTCGATGGCATAGGGCATGATGACCATGGGTTTGGTCGTGCCGTCGGACAGCGGGACATGATCCCAGAAGGGGAAATCGTCCGAATAATCATCCATGTGATAGGAAAAGCCCTCTTCCGCCAGGATGCGGCGGGTGGCATCGGTGTGCAGATAACGCGACAGCCAGCCGACCGGGCGCGTGCCGGTCGTCTTTTCAATGGATTGCCAGCCGTCGCGGATGAATTGCCGCTCCCTTTCTTCCTTCATCCAGTATTGATGCGTCCAGCGATGGCCGTGGCAGCAGATTTCATGCCCCTGCGCCACAATCTCCGCCGCCAGATCCGGCGCGCGTTCCAGGGCGACGGAGGCGGCGGTGAAGGTCGCCTCCACCCCATATTCCTTCAGCAGGCGCATCACGCGCGGGGCGCCGGCCTTGATGCCATACTGGTAATTGCTTTCATTGCCATGGATGCGGATGGGCTTGGCCACATGCACCGACAACTCATCCACCGGTTCGGGGCCCTTGTCCCCGTCCCGGATATTATGTTCCGCCCCTTCCTCGACATTCACGACGATGGACAAGGCCAGCTTCGACCCATTGGGCCAGGTGAAATCGGCGGGTGCGGGCATGGAAACCTCTGGGATTTGGAAGGGGACGGCAGCTGCGGGCGCCTCAGTGCGGCTCCTCGCCGCCGGACACGTTCATGCTTTCGGCGGTGATGTAGCCGGCATCCTGCGAACACAGGAAAGCAACCGCACCCGCCGTATCGTCCGGCAGGCCGGGACGGCCCAGCGGGATGCGGTTCTTCATGGCCTGCAGGTAATCCTCCAGCGACAGGCCCAGCTTCTGGCTGAAATATTCATTCTGCCAGGCACCCAGGCCGGTGGTCACATGATTGGGGCAGACATTGTTGACGGTAATCCCGTGCGGCCCCAGCTCAATCGCCGTGGACCGGATCAGCCCGACCAGACCATGCTTTGATGCGCAGTAGCCGGCAGCGAAGGGAAAGCCGGACTTGGCCGCCTGGCTGGCGATATTGATGATGCGCCCGCCCCTGGCCGCCGGCACCATCACCTCCGCCGCTGCCTTGATGCCGTTGAAGCATCCGGTCAGGTTGACATCGATCACGGCCTGCCATTCGGTCGCTTCTAGATCCAGAAGCGGCTTCATGATGTAGCCGATACCGGCATTGTTGACCCAGAAATCCAGACCACCCAGCTTTTCCACGGCAAAGGCCGCCATGGCGCGCATCTGCGCCAGATTGCGCACATCGCAGGTGAAGGTTTCCACCCGCGATCCCGTGTCCGCTGTGATGTCCGCCGCCAGGGCCTGCATCTCGGACCCACCACCAATCATGCTGTCGGGCGTGGCGGCATCGGCGGATCTGCCGATATCGGACAGCACGACGGACGCGCCATCGGCGGCCAGACGGCGGGCGATGGCCTCGCCCAGCCCCTTGCGCCGGCCCGAACCGGTAACGACCGCGACCTTGCCTGCGAAACGTTTTGTGTCCGCCATGTCTGCCCCCGTCAGCCCAACTTGTCAGTCACGATGAAGGTGACGTCAGCCATGTCCTGGAACTGCGCCGCGATCTTCTGCATGGCCTCGGCGGCGATGTCGTTGCCGAACTGGTCCATGTCGGCAATGTCGATGATCTCAATATACTGGTAGGGCGGGGGGGCCTCGCTCCCCAGTGTGACCACAGAGCGGAATACCGCGAACTCCGTGATCGACGGCAATGCGTTGACGGTGGGAAGGTCCACAGCGCGGGCCCATTCCTCATAGGCTGCGCGGTCGATGCCGGGTTTCAGGTTGAACAGGGCGATGATGCGCGTGGCCATGAGGGTTCCTCTGCCTGGAACGGGTTGGGATGGGGCTTGCAGGAATTATTGATATATCATTATATCAATTACAAGCGCCTTTGTTGCGTCTCCCCACTCCTGAGGATACTTCGATGAACAAACGTATCGTCCTGGCCCGGCCCGCCGGTTCGTCACCCGTGCCGGAGGATTTCCGCCTGGAAGAGGTGGCGATGCCGTCACCCGGCCCCGGTCAGGTGTTGATCCGGGTCGATCACGTTTCGCTGGACCCCTACATCGCCAGTACCCTGCGTGGCCGCCACATGTCCGGCGGCGTGCCTGTGGGCGGCGTCATTCCGGGGGAGGCGGTGGGCACCGTTGTTGAAAGCCGTGGTGACGGTCTGGCCGTTGGCGACCGGGTGATCTGCCGCGCCGGCTGGCAGCAATTCACCGTCGCCGACATCGCCCCCGCCGGTGTGGCACAGGGTCCGCTCAGCCTCGCCGCGCAGAAGATCACGCTGCCGGACGGCGTCTCCTACACCTCGCTGCTGGGTGTGCTGGGCATGCCCGGCCTGACCGCCTGGGCCGGTACGGTCAAGATGCTGAAGCCCATTCCGGGTGACACGTTCGTGGTGTCCGCCGCCACCGGTCCGGTCGGCGCCACCGCCGGTCAGCTGGCCAAGCGCATGGGCGCCCGCGTTGTCGGTATTGCCGGCGGCCCGCAGAAATGCGCCTTCGCGGTGGAAACGCTGGGCTTTGACGCCTGCATCGATCACCGCGATCCCGATTGGGTGGCAAAGCTGGCCGCCGCCTGCCCCGATAGCATTGATTGCTATTATGATGGCGTCGGCGGCCGCATCCTGGAAGGCGTGCTGGGCCATCTGGCCCTGGGTGCCCGTGTCGTTCTGGTCGGCATGATGGAACAGTACAAGGCCGCGGCCCCGCTGCCCGGCCCCAATCTGGTGCCCATCATCAAGTTTCGCGCCACCGTCGAAGGGCTGGTCGTCTATGACCATTGGCCGGATATGCCGAATTTCCGCCGCCGCGTGGCCCCGCTGGTCCGCGACGGTCAGGTGATCGTGCGCGAGGAACGCGTGGCCGGCCTGGAAGCCGCCCCCGACGCCCTGATCCGCCTCATGGATGGCGGTAATTTCGGCAAGATGGTTCTGGATATCTGAGGCGGATGATGAGCAGCGTTCCTCCCACCGTGCCGCGTATCGACAGCCCGACCTTCCTGGTTCTGGCTTATGATATTGCCGACAGCGCCAAGGCGCTGGCCCTGCGTGACGCCCATATGGAAGACCATCTGGGCCATATGGAGGCCAACTGGACCCGCTATGTCAGCGCCGGGCCGATGCGCACCGAGGATGGCAAGGGCTATCTCGGTTCCATGTTCCTGCTGAAGGCCGCCAATCGCGCCGACGTCGATGCGCTGATGATCGGCGACCCCTATTTCCGCAGCGGGCTTTATGACCGGGTAGAGGTGGTGCCGGCGGTCGTTGCCATCGGCACCGCCATCGGCGGCCGCATCTGGGCCGGTGCGGATCAGTTGAAGGGTGCGCCGGCGACGGTTGTGTCCAAGGGTTGATAGTCCGCTTGGGGGGTGGGGTTGCCCTCACCCTCCCATTGGCTGGCGCCAACGGGCCCCTCCCTCTCCCACCTTCGTGGGCGAGGGGTGAAAATTTAGCCCCTCGCCCGCTTGCGGGAGAGGGAGGGGCCCAAGCCGGAAGGCTTGGGAGGGTGAGGGCACACCCCTTCGCAATCAATGCTCGACGCGGCGTTCCAGGGTCCAGTCCCAGCGGCGGGTGGGCATCTGCTCCATCGGTTCCTGCGGGCTGCCGGCCTTCCAATCCAGATAGGCCTCGCCGATCTCACGCGCGGCCTCCTTCAGGTCGGGCAGGTAGCGGCTGGCAAACACGGCCTCGGTCACGGCCTTGTCCATGAAGCGCATGCCCACACAGCCCAGCAGGGCGGAGCCCGCATAAAGCGGGACGGCGGCGGTGGACTCACCCCGATATTGCCGGATGCTGATGGCGTATCCGGCCTTGCGGATGCTGCCCAACATCTTTTCGATCATGTCGCGCTGCCGGCCCGCGCCTTCCATCTCCCCGCCCGACCCCAGGGCGATATCCAGCAGGGCCGCCCGCTGCGGTGCGGGGCTGAAGGCCAGATAGGTGCGGCCCGATGCGCTGTTCAGCAGCGGCAGGCGCACACCGGCATTATAGCGTTCAAGCGCCAGGGGGCTGTGCTTATCGGTGGTGTGCCGGACCAGCATGCCATTGCCCTGGTTCGTGCTGATCGACACGGGCCAGACCAGCTTGCGGCCCAGTTCACCTAGCAGCGGCTGCGCCACCTCGCTGATCCAGGCCTCGTCGTCATAGCCATCGGACAGGCCGCGCACCAGCACGGTCAGGCGATAGCGGTCATCCGACCCGTCGCGCACGGCGTAGCCGGCGGAACAGAGCGTTTCCAGCACGCGGTAGGCGGTGGTGCGGGGCAGGTCGATGGCGTTGGCCACGTCCGTTACCGTCACGCCGTTGCGGCTGTTCAGGACCTGCAGAACGTCCAGCACACGAAGCATCGCCCGAACAGGTTTGATCTTGTCCATTCCCGAACCTCCTGACGCGCCAACAATCAACCGACCACATGGATCATGACGGTGAATTAAAACTGTAACCGAAGAATATGCCCGTATGTCCACCTGTCGGATAAGGCGGGCGGCAAATGATGCCGTTTTGGCGGGTTTCTGCGGATTTTTCGGGGGCGGGCATAGTGAGGCATAATCGCCTACCGGATAAAACGGCGGCAAATGCCCGCTAGGCTTACATTTTTCAAGGATACCGGCACGTCCGCCGTGTGGACAAGGGACAGCAGCTGCCTATCCCTGCGGCACATTCACGCCGCCTAATCCGTCGTGACGCCGATGATGGGTCGGCCGTCAACGAATCGAAGGCTTCAAACGCCCATGAGCAAAGCGAGAATAACGATCGTCGGTGGCGGCATCGGTGGGTTCACGGCGGCCATCGCGCTGTTGCGCCAGGGCTTCGCCGTCACGCTGCTGGAAGCTGCCCCCGCCTTTGCCGAGGTCGGCGCCGGTGTGACCCTGTCGCCCAACGCCATGAAGGGATATGTGCATCTGGGCTTGGCGGAGCGGATTGCCGCTGCCGGTGTCGAACCCGCCCGCCAGCGTATCCAGCATTGGCAGGATGGCCGCCTGCTGCGGTCCATCGACCGTTCCGATATGCGCGCCCGCTATGGTGCGCCCTATGTCTATATCCATCGCGCCGACCTGCACGCCATCCTGGTGGATGCGGCGGAAAGTGCGGGTGGCCGGCTGCTGACCAATGCCGGGGTGGTCGCGCTTGAGGGGACAACGGCCATCCTGCATGATAGCCGCCGGATCGAGGGCGACCTGATCATCGGTGCCGATGGGTTGAAATCGGTGGTCCGCCGCCTGTTCGAACCCGCCGCCGCCCATTTCACCGGCCATGTTGCTTGGCGCGCCCTGGCCCCGGTCGAAGGAGCGTTGAAGGATCTGGTGGAATGGCCCGGTATGCATATCGGGCCGAACCGCATGGTCGTTCGCTATCCGGTGCGCGGGGCCAAGATCGTCAATATGGTATTTTTCGCCCGTCAGGATGGCTGGACCCAGGATGGCTGGACCATTCCCGCCGAACGGTCGGATCTGGAGACGACCTTTGCCGGCTGGGCGCCGGAGGTGCAGGCCATGATCGCGGCGGTGCCGGAGGGGCGGATCTATAAATGGGCCATCAATGCCCGCCGTCCGCTGGATAGCTGGATCATCGATGACAAGGTTGTGCTGCTGGGCGATGCCGCTCATGCCATGACCCCCTTCATGGGCCAGGGGGCCGCCTGTGCCATTGAGGATGCGATCGTCCTGTCGCGCGCCGTGGGTGACAGCGCCAGCACGGGGGAGGCGCTGCGCCGCTATGTCGCCGCCCGGCATGAACGCGCCACCTTCATCCAGCTGGAATCCAACGCCAACGCCGATAGGATGCAGGCCGCCAATACCGAACTGTTCGGGATGGAGGGGCTGCGCAATGAGGATACGTTGGGCCTGCTGAATTACGATTGCCGCACCGTTCCCGTTTAATCGCTGGTAGCTGAGCCGATGTTCCGTAAAGCCCTGCCGTTCGACGGCCTTCCCGTTTCTGCCGCCACGCGGGCCTTTCTGGCCGAACGGCATGGGCTGTTGATTGACGGGCAATGGCGTCCCGCCCTGTCCGGCGCCACACTGGACACCTATGATCCAGCGACCGAACTGCATCTGGCGACGGTGGCGTCGGGTGGGGTGGCCGATATCGACGCGGCGGTCCAAGCCGCGACCAGGGCCTTTCACGGCCCCTGGTCGCGGTTGAAGGCACGGGAACGTGCCGCCCTGCTGGTCCGGCTGGCCCGGCTGCTGGAACGCGATGCGGCATTGTTCACGGAGCTGGAAATCCTGGACAATGGCATGCCGCGCTTCATCGCCGGTCTGACCGTGTCCAACTGCGTGGAGATGTTCGACTATTACGCCAGCGCCATCCTGCGCATCGAAGGCGTGACCACCACGCCCCCGCCGCATGTAACGGCGGATGCGGAAGCGCTGACTTACACCTTGCGCGAACCGGTGGGCGTGGTCGGGCTGATCGTGCCCTGGAACGTGCCTGTCTCCACCTTGACCTTGAAACTGGCCCCCGCCCTGGCGGCAGGCTGTACCGTGGTGGTGAAGCCGGCGGAGGAGACGCCCTTGTCCGCCCTGGCCCTGGGCCGGTTGATCCAGGAGGCCGGCTTCCCCGACAGTGTGGTCAATATCGTCAATGGTCCGGGGGAAAGCGCGGGCGCGGCCCTGTCCACCCATGCCCTGGTCGCCAAGATCAGCTTCACCGGCTCTACCGAGGTGGGGCGCAAGATCGTGCAGGCAGCATCCGGCAACCTGAAAAAGGTCTGTCTGGAACTGGGCGGTAAGTCGCCCGTGGTGGTGATGCCGGATGCCGATCTGGAACTGGCCGGTCCCGGCGTGTCCATGGCGACCTTCTTCCTCCAGGGCCAGAACTGCATGGCCGGCACCCGCATCTTCGCCCATGCGTCGATCCATGACGAGCTGGTGGCGCGGATGAAGGCCTTCACCGGCTTTTTCACGCTGGGTCACGGCCTGGATTCCGGCAATAACTTCGGGCCCCTGATCAGCGGGGCGCATGCGTCGCGCGTCCTTACCCATGTGGACCGGGCGCTGGCGCAGGGGGCGACCCTGGTGACGGGCGGGGCCAAGCTGGACCGGCCCGGCCATTTCGTGCCGCCCACCATCCTGACCGATGTCCGCCCCGACATGGATATCTTCCGGGAAGAGGTCTTTGGCCCCGTGATGGCTGTCCATCGGTTTGAGACCGAGGATGTGGAAGAGATCGCGGCCATGGCCAATGACAGCGTCTATGGCCTGTCCGGCAGTGTCTGGACCCGCAGCCTGTCCACAGCCCACAAGCTGGTGTCGCGTATCCGGTCGGGTCAGGTATCGATCAACTGCCATGGCGCCATCGCGACCAACATCCCATTCGGCGGTTATAAGCAGTCGGGCTGGGGCCGGGAGTTCGGGCGTGAAGGCCTGGATGCGTATCTGGAGACCAAGGCGGTGACGGCGCGGCTGTAACGCCGCGCCGCTGTCCATTAACGCTTCAGGAAAGCGTCAATCCGCACCCGCACATTGGTCTGGATGTCGGCATAGAACAGGCCGTAATCATGATAATGCATGATCCCGCCCGGCAGCGGCTTCAGACCCAGGGCCGGATCGGCGTCCACCACCAGAAAGCCCTTATCGCAGCGTGCAGCCACTGACTTTGCCACCAGCGCCTTGACCGGTCCCTCACCCGGATCGCCGGGGGCCGCGCCCTTGTTCAGGTCCTTCGCGGCCACGGGCTGGTCCCGGTCGAAGGTCATGGGATTGACGCAGACCGGTTCCTTGCCCGGTACGTCACCATAGAGCGACACGAAGCGCTGGGCATTGGCCTTGCCCATTAGGGCCAGATCGGTGTCGGGCGTGACGGCGTTCCAGGCGATGACGCAGCCCGTGTCCGCCGGCTTTGCGCAGATCAACAGGGTCTTGTAGGTGCGGGGGAAATCGCCTTCCGACAGGTTCACGCCGATCACATAGGCGGCGACCATCCGGTCCTGCAGCGGCGACCCGTCGATCCGGTCCTTCAGCAGCCGCATCAGATGGGATGCACCCTGGCTGTGTCCGGCCAAGATGAAGGGCCGGCCCGCATTGTCGCGCTTCAGATACAGGTCGAAGGCACGCAACACGTCGCCATAGGCCAGATCGAACGCCTTCTGCCCGTCGCCCGCCATGTTGGTGAAGGCCAGCCGTGTCGCCTGCCGGTAACGTGGCGCGAAAATGCGGCAGCAGGTGTTGAACACCCCCGCCTGACGGGCGATGACGCTGGCATCTGTCCAGTCATTGACGGCTTTGTCCGCCGGGTCCTGGTTCCAGCGCGTCACCGACCGGTCGGTGGTCGGGTGGATATAGAAGACATCCACAT